>CANBTK010000011.1 GCA_947372365.1 Flavipsychrobacter stenotrophus
CTGAGCTATAACGACTTTTTCGGTAAGTGTGCAGAGAACAAAATACGGATACGGAGTGTGCCTGAAAACAACCTGGACTGCTCCCGTATTTCTACCCACATATACAATAACAAACAGGAAATAGACCAGCTGATAGAAGTGCTGAAGAAAGCGGTTTAGGCCCGGCCTTGATTATTTTTTTGTATCACATTGGAAGTTTCGCGCAAAGGCGCAAAGCCGCAATTTACAGGCCGTTCAAGATTTCATAGGCGCAAACAAAACACAAGCAGCGCTAAGCCAATGACATTGGCATAACGGTGCATTATTTTTGTATTCTGTAGAGGCCGGTTGTAAACCGTAAAACTTGTAGCGGCACAGGTTGGCAGGCAAACGAGCCTACGCGCCAAACCTGCGCCAGTGTGCATAGGGTGTGTTTTTTTCGGAAGCGGACGCTTCCTGAATTTAAGGCCGAAGCGGACGCTTCGACCAGTGCGGTGGGCCTGACCCTGCATTATTTTTTGTATCACATTGAGGCCGGTTGTAAACCGTGAAATTTGTAAAGGCACAGGTTCGCAGGTGCAGGAAGCTACGCGCCAAACCGTTGCCAGTGTGCATTGGCGCAGCCATGCCCGACGAATCCGAATTCAGCAAAAACGATAATCTACAAGTACTGGAATAGCCGCAGGGGTTTATCGCAGGCCTGTGATTTATGTAACTTCTTTACAGAATCATGTAACATCGCCGCAACAATAGCAAATACCTTTGGGGCTGTTTTTGGCTAGCTGAAAACAGCCCCAAAAAATGTTCTATCTGGAAATTGTAACGGCAATTTCACAGGGTGCATTGGTGTGTTTTTAATGGAAGTAAATGTTAAGCACAGCTTGTTATAGTTGTGTAAAAGTTGAGTGGCGATAAGCCGGATGCCAGGTCAAAACTAAAGGCTGGCATCAAATTAGCTATGTAGGTTGTAATTGTGAAGGCTGTGAGGTTATTTTTCAATTTTAAACTAAATAGATTTAAATAAGAAAATATGGTGTTACATATTAAGTATATGGTTAGCTTGCGGTGCAGATTGATGGTGCAGGAAGAGTTGAAAAAGTTAGGCCTGAGATATGTAGAGGTTGACTTGGGGAATGTTGAAATTATGGAGGACATTACTCCCGAACAGCGGAGCAAACTGGAGGCAAGCTTGAATAACATGGGCCTGGAATTGCTTGACGACAGGAAGGGCATACTCATAGAGGAAATCAAGCACATCATTATTGAGCAGATTCATTATTCCGATTCAATACTTAACATAAATTTTTCTGACTACATTAGTGAAAAAATGGGCATGGATTATACCTACCTGGCCAATATTTTCTCGGAGGTGAAGGGAGTAACAATTCAGCAATTCATTATTAGCAATAAGATTGAAAGAGTGAAGGAGTTGTTGATATATGACCAGTTAAACCTCACTGAAATATCCTACAAGCTCAACTACAGCAGTGTGGCGCATTTGTCAAACCAGTTTAAGAAAGTTACCGGCTTAACCCCTTCTGCCTTCAAGCAGCTGAAAATAAGGCGGCGAAAGGGGCTTGAAAACATTTAATTTTTTAGTGGCATAGTTAATGCGTAGGGTGTACACAAGCAGTCCCGAAATTAATAGAATAGTTTAGTTGATAAAATAGATAAATATGGTACTATATATTAAATATATGGTCGGCTTGCGGTGCAAAATGATGGTAAAACTAGAACTCAAGGAGTTAAGGTTGCAATATGTAATTGTTGACATCGGAACTATTGAAATTCTTGAGAGCATCAGCCCCAGGCAACTTTTACAACTAAAAGAGAAACTATTGGATAACGGCATGGAAGTGCTGGATACCCATAACGCCAAACTGTTAGAAAAGATAATTGAGGCCATTATTGACGTGATCCACTTTTCGGAAAAATTGCCCGCCGGAAATTTTGAAGAGTATATCAGTGAGCGGGTGGGGGCTGATTTGGCGGCTATTTCGGGCCTGTTTAACGAGGTTAAGTGCATGACCATAAAGCAATTCATTAATGCCAATAAAATTGAAAAGGTAAAAGAGCTCCTGCTTTATAACCACGATACCATAAAAGAAATTGCAGCAAAGCTTAACTATCCCAGCGTCGCTTACCTAAAAGCAGAATTTAAAAAAACAACAGGACTTTCACTTACATTTTTTAAACGGCTGAAGAAGAAAAAGGGTGCCCTGCCGCAGGCACCGGCAACAGGGGAATAGCAACAAGGGCAATAGCCTGGCTGCCGCACTTGCCAAAGCGCCAAACCTGCGCCAGTGTGTGCTTTTCGGAAATGTGTGCTTTGGCTTGCTGACACTTAAAGTGCCTAATCTGCGATCTTTTGAGCTTTCAATAGTTTCAGCACAAGCCAACCTGGGAGCTGTTGGTGCTTATTCGGTTTCCTATCCCAAATTGAAAATGAAAGAACGTATTTTTTATCGCCTTCATCATATTCCAGCTCTCCAATTGGCGTATAGGCGTTAATAAGCTGGTGTTTATTGACAAATATATTCTTGAAGTTTCGGTAAACATAGAATAAAGAGCCGCTACGGACCATTACAATATACTTCCCCTCAATTTCTATGCACCCGGTTACTTCGCCTCCTAAAATGTTGTAGGCGATACTTGAATCTGACTGAATATCTACGCCATCGCTTGCGAAACCACAACCATGAAACGCGCTGGCCTTTTTAACAGTAACAATGCCATCAATAGGCGGTTTGGATACCCGGTATGTTTGTGCAGTTGCAGCCAGCATGCATAAGCATAGTGCTATAATGGCGTATAAGGATTTCATTGGCTAATCTGTTCGTCATTCAAATATAGGGTTATCGTGCTATTGATTCCATTATTCCTTGCAATTTGTTAATTTTGGACGAAACGATAAAAAATACAGCATGTTACAAGGTAAATTAATAACACTGGATGAGTTTACCATCCAGGAAACACGCAAATTTCCGCAGGCTACAGGCGAATTATCTTCATTGCTCCGTGATATAGCCCTTGCTGGCAAGGTTATCAATAACAAGGTGCGCACGGCAGGCCTTTCTGATGTGCTGGGCAAGCAGGGGTCGTCTAACATACAGGGCGAACAGCAGGAAAAACTGGACGTAATTGCTGATGAAACCCTTATTCATGTGCTAAAGAACAGCGCAGATTGCGCGGGTATCGCATCTGAGGAAAACGATGACCACGTTTCTTATGAAGATACTTTCTCCGCTAACTCCAAATATGTTGTGCTGTTCGATCCGTTGGACGGCTCATCGAATATAGATGTGAATGCATCGATAGGCACTATATTTTCCATCTACCGCAGGGTAAGTGAGTTGGGTAAAACCTGTACTGAAGCTGACTTTCTGCAGCCGGGCAATAAACTGATGGCCGCCGGTTATATTATCTATGGTTCCAGCACTATGATGGTATATGCTACCAAGCTGAGCGTTAACGGCTTTACGCTGGACCCTTCTATCGGAGAGTTCTGCTTATCGCACCCGAATATTAAAGTGCCTGAAAATGGCAAGATTTATTCCCTTAACCAGGGCAACACCAACAAGTATAGCGAAGGGATGAAGGCATACCTTAATTACTGCATGGAAAGCAATAAGGAAGAGGGCCGCCCGTATTCGCACCGCTACATTGGCTCTATGGTGGGCGACCTGCACCGTACCCTCATTAAGGGCGGCATCTTCATTTACCCTGCCGACAAAAGTTCGCCTAACGGCAAGCTGCGCCTGCAGTATGAGTGCAACCCCATGTCGTTTATTGTAGAGGCTGCTGGCGGCCTGGGCCATACGGGCGAGGAAAGGGTAATGGACGTAGTGCCTACTGAATTGCACCAGAGGGTGCCTATCTATATAGGCTCCAAGAACATGGTTAATAAAGCACTGGAGATAATTAAAGAAAAGGAAGTTGTAGGGTAGGCTGCGCCAACCTGAAGATATGTTTTGGGCTGCCTTACGCAAAGTAGGGCAGCCCTTAATTTTTAATGGGGACTGCTGAACCCTATGCCTGCGTTGGCCACAGCCTTTTTTTCAGGCACGGGGAACTGTGCAAACTCGTAATTGCTCATGTCGTTGGATAGCTGCTGTAAATCTGCTTCTTCGGCAGGGGTGAGGTTATAGATCCCTTTTTCAAGGTATTTTTCAATTTTAAAACGTGTAAGGTGGTAATCCCTGCGTGTTTTTATGGTACTCATTTAAGAAGTTAGAATGGTGATTAATTTCAAAGTTCAGCCAATTTTATTATTTCTGCAAAATATTTCAATTATTTTTTTAGTTAATGAATTGTTTGCACTTTTTAGGCCTTCATTAACTGGGGTTTGTCAAATCACGGGTTGTTCATTTTTAGTGTGCAGGGCTAGCTTTTTCAGTGTTTATAAACTGTGGCTACAATAAACCCACCCATTAGCTGCACTTGCACCACGGGCGAATAACCAGCAGCAGCAAACAAGCCCCCGGTATCGGGAAGCCCCCTTGCCTTTATGCCAGATGTAATGCCAAAGAACAGGTACATTGCCCGGAGCAACAGCCGATGCCGCCCCAATGCCGGTTGCTGAAAATCGGTAAATAGCCATATCCCATTCTTATGGAGCGAAAGGTGTAGTTTGTTAAACACCTCATCGCAAATGGGCTGTGTAAAATTATCGAACAGGAAGGGGGTAATAACTACATCAAAGCTGGCTGTGGCAAGTTGGGTTTGGGCAATATCTGCGGTGATGAATGTTATACTATTGCCGGCTGTATTTTTCTTCTTTGCCAGTGCCACCATCTTGCCCGAAGCATCTATGTAAGTTATAGCAAGGCCGGTTGGGCGTTGCCGGGCGATGGCTTCCAGTATCCAGCCGCTCCCGCCACCCACAATCAGTACCCTGGCGTTTTCGGGAATGTGCTTAATAAGGAATTCCTGGGCTGATAGTTGCTGCCTGCCGAAGATAAGCCGGGCAAGTGCATCATAGAAAAAAGCAACATTGTCATAGGTCATACAATTGGCAGTCTTTAGTCGGCAGTCCTCAGCTTGAAGTTGGCCGCCTTCAACCTTTAGCCTACAATGGGTAACGGACGGGCAATTGATACTGGCAGCCAAGTTTACCAACCTCCCATTTCGGGAATTGCCCACCGCTTCACTTACGGCTTTCTACTCTAAACTGACACCTTATGACTCACACCTGATAACTTGTGACTTGTGACTTACGACTTATGACTTAAAACTTATGACTCCCTACTTAAAGCCTTCTGCGTTTTATTTCCTTTTGCAGTAGTACCAGTTCCCGGCTGGTTTGGCCGGCAACGGATGTATTTTCCTGTGCCCTGCGCATAAGGTAGGGAATAACGTCATACACGGGGCCGTAGGGCAGGTATTTGGCTACATGGTAGCCGCTGTTAGCAAGGTTAAACGAGATGTTGTCACTCATGCCATAAAGCTGCGAAAAATACACCCTATCAGTAGTGGCGGGTATATTGTTGGCTTCCATGTATTTGGCAGCTAGCAAGCAGCTGTTTTCGTTGTGCGTGCCTATGAAAACGGCATTGTATTGTAGGTTTTGCAGGCAGAAAAGCACTGCTTCGTCATAGTCTTTGTCGGTGGCTTGTTTGTTGGGTTGTATAGGCGATGGGTAGCCCATTTCGGCAGCCCTTTTGCGTTCTTTTTCCATGTAGGCACCGCGCACCAGTTTGGAGCCATGCAGGTAGCCTTTTGTTTTGGCCACAACAATGGACTCTTGCAGGAACAACAGCCTGTCGTGCCTGTATAGCTGAAAGGTGTTAAAGACAACCACCTTTTCTTTGTTGTATTTTTCCATCATCGCATCGGTAAGCTCGTCCACTGGTTTTTGTATCCAGCTTTCTTCGGCATCTACCAGTACCATAATGTTGTTGTCGGCTGCGGCCTTGCAAACCTTGTCTATGCGGCCATAAATACGGTTGTATTCAGCCTGTTCATCTGCCGAAATGGTTGCTTGGGCGTGCACTTTTTCCAGCAGGGCAAACCTGGCAAAGCCGGTCACCTTCATGCTGATAAAGGGTATGTTCTTATTTTTTGAAGCGTATTGGATTGCTTTCACAAATTCGGGCACAGCAAGGTCAAAATCATGCTCGCTTTCCTTGCCTTCCACGCCATAATCCAGTATGGTATCCACTCCATATTTACCAATCTCAGCAGCGGTGCCAGCGGCCTCAGCCATTGTTTCGCCCCCGCAAAAATGGTTGAATAGTGTTTTTTTGATTAACCCTTTTACAGGCAGTTTCCACGAAATGGCAAAATCGGTCAACTTTAAACCAATACTGGTTATAGTTGGTGACGCCATGGAGGAAAAAAGGAAGCGGGCCTGTTTTAGTTCACTATTGCTACGGTACTTAAAAGCAATCTCGGTATTTTCAAATTCAGGAAGCATACTTATATATGTAGGGTGCAAAGGTAATAGTTTGCTGCTACTAGTTCACTATCCGTAGCCATCAAAATAGAATTAAGCGGCACAACTTTTTAAATTTGCCTCCCTAATGTATCCCCCTCTCGTTAAGGGCCTGCTGGTAAAGGCGGGCATTTTTAAGGTGTTCGTCATCGGTGCTGGCAAATACGGATGCCCCACTTAGGTCGGCCTTAGCGCAAAAATAGATGAAGGTGGTTTGGGGTGCGTGCAATACGGCATCAACCGAACTGGCAGAGGGTGTGCATATGGGGCCGGGTGGCAGCCCCGCGTTTTGGTAGGTATTATAGGGCGATTGGGTTTTAAGCATAACCCCTGTTACCCTCTTTATGGCAAAATCGCCAATAGCGAACTTCACGGTAGGGTCGGCCTGCAGCCTCATGCCTTTTTCAAGGCGGTTAAGGTACACGCTGGCAATTTTAGGCTTGTCGTCAGCTTTGTTGGTTTCCTCGTCTACAATTGAAGCGATGATGGTTGCTTGTGTAGGCGTGAGGCCATGGTTTTTTGCTTCCGCCTTGCGTTCGTCAGTCCAGAAGCGGGCATAGTTTTTTTGTATCTTCCTGAATGCTTTATCAGGTGTAGTATTCCAGTAAAACTCGTAAGTGTCAGGTATTACGGCACAAAGCACGGTATTGGTATCCAGCCCGAATTCGTCCACATACTCAGGCTGGTTCAGCATTTCTGTAAGTTTGGCAGGCTCTACTTCCAGGTTATTGCTAAGTAAATCAATGAAATCCTGCTTAGTGCGCAGTTTATTGATGACCAGTTTTACCGGCACCTGGCTACCATTCCTCAGTTTGCGGGCTAAATCGAAACTGCTACAACCCCGCTGCACCAGGTATTTGCCGGGGCGTATGTGCTCAGGTAGTTTCCATCGTTTGGCTATAATGTCAAAGCTGCCAGGGTTACTTATGTAGCCGCTATCGCTCAGGTTGGCCAGCAGTTCCGGGTATGTTTCCCCGGTACGAACATACAGGAAGCGGTCTTTATGGCTATTGGGGCCGAAAAAGTAATAGAGGCCGGCAATAAGTGCGGCAAAAATGATGATAAGAATGGTAATAGGTGCCCGCGAGTTCTTTTTCTTCGCCTTTCCTTTCGCTTTTGCCATGTAGCAAAGTTAATAGATAGGCTATAACTTTTACCGCAGTATAGATTATTTTTAATAGGTATAATATGATTCCTTTTTGTTGTATAACTGTTTTGCCGGGTGCTACCGCTTATTTTAGAATGGGTAGCCTATACCGATATTTAAGGTCATGTTGTTTTTCTTCCACGTGGGGTCGGCAAATTGGATATCCTTTATCACCCAGCGTTCATTTTCAGGCAGCCATGGCTTGCGGATAGGGATACCAAGGTCAAGCCGCAACAGGAGTATTTTAAAATCGAAACGAAGGCCCAGGCCGGCATCGGCGGCTAATTCTTTATAGAAGTTTTTGGTAAACTGCCCGCCCGGCAGGTTAGGGTTGTCATTGTAAAGCCATATGTTGCCGGCATCAACAAATGCTGCCCAGTTAAGGAACTTATATAAGTGCTGCCGCAATTCTACATTGGCTTCCAGTTTTATATCGCCCAGTGTTTGTACATACCTCGCATTACTGTGACTGATGGCATATTCGCTATAGGTGCCTGGCCCTACCAGGCGGGAGGGGAAGCCCCGGAGGTCGCTGTTGCCACCTGCCCAAAACTGTTTGATATTGGGTAATTCGTGCGAATTGCCATAAGGTATGCCCAGGCCTATAAGGGCGCGGGAAGCAATGGTTGTGGCATCGGAAAGCCTGTAGTAATACCTGAAATCGGGCTGGAATTTCATGTATTGGGCATACTTAGTACCTAAAATTCCCTGGGGGTTTTTATCAAAATTGGCTTTCTGTGCCAGCCCCAGTATATTGCCTGAAAAATCTATCAGCCCATTGAAATAAAAGGAGTGCACCCTGGGGGGGCCTACCTGCGAATTGTAGGTAAATTCATAGGTGGGGCCTATAATGAGCCCGTTAAAGACAAGGTTGCTATAATAAGTATTCTTCTGGCTTAAGGTGCCAAAGGTGTCGGTTTTTACGTAGGTGATATTGATAGGGTAAAGCTGGTGGCCTTTGTGCAGGCCTTCTTTCCAGCTGTAGCCATACGATACAGAATATGATTTGATGCTCAATAAGTTCAATTGGGCCTCATAGTTATACTTGGCCTTAACAATGGAATGCGGCAATGAGCTGTTGGAGGTTTGGATATTGATAAAGGGTACTATAAACCTGGGTATTGACAACCCGGTTTCAGCGCCATAATTGTAAATGTTAGATTGCCTGGCAATGCCGCTGTACTGTAGCTCGAAGCCGCCATGTACCTTCACCTGGAACTCTTCCGCACCTTTAAAGGAGTTCCTGTTTTTCCAGCTGATGCTGGCCTGCGACCCCGCCATGTTGTCGTTTTGTGTTAATGCCCCTATCTGCATACGTATAGATTTTTTGGGGTAGGAGGTAAGGTATAAATATACGTTGAGCAGCGAGTCATTAACAGGCTCGTAGCGGCTTTTTACAAATTTAAAAGTACCCAGGTTTATGAGCCTGCTGATAGTAGCATTGTGGCTGGCCCTGTCGTACTCATCACCTTTTTCAAATAGCAGCGCGTTAGAGAATATAAGCGGCTTATAAGCCTTCTTGGGGCCTACAATGTGATAGCCGTCATAAATAACATCACTGGCTTTGCTGGTGTCAGTATTTTTGCCATTAAGCCGGTAATTGGCGTAGATGTAAATGTCGTTAATTGAGTAGCGTGTAAAAGCTTCTGGCGGTATTTCCTCCTGCTTCAGCTGCACATGCATGTTTACCTTGTTATTGCCCAAAGAGGTGTCAGCTATTACCAATAAATAGTCGGGCTTAAAGTAGTAGTACCCCCTGTCTTTAAGTTCCTTGTCAATCCGCACCCTTTCGGCTTTGATCAGCTCAAGGTTGTAAGGGGCCCCTTCCTTTAGCAGGGTGGCCCGGAATGTGCTGTCAATGCAGTGGTTAATGGCGGACGAATCTTTTACAAGGAAGGTTTTGTTGATGGTGTACTGCGGGCCGGTAGCTATGTTAAAGATGGCCGTTGTTTTCCTTTTATTACTATCCACCTTTGCAGTGGCAGTGCCTTTTGCAAAGAAGAAGCCCCTGTTGAGCAGGTAATTCAGCATGATATCTTTATTCATGCCAAGGTTTACGGTCGATGCCAGCACAGGCGGCTCGCCAGCCTTATTCCTCAGCCATCTCCTTAGGCCCTTATTTTTTTTGGGGTTGCCCGCGGCATTGTACAGGTATAGCTTTACTCTCATGCCGGCCAGTTTTGTATTGGGCTTGGGCCTCACCAGCGCTACCATATCGTTAATCAGTATTTTCCTTTCTTTTCTGCTAGCCTCATCATCGCTTATAATTACTTTGCTGCCGGTAAAAAGGGTTTCCCCTTTAGCAAGGTGTTTGGTGTTGCTGCATGCGCATGTTGTAAAAGCCAGAAGGAACAAAAAAAGTGTCCGGGTACCCATAGTTAAGCAATTACTTTTTTACCTCGTTGTTATTAGGGTTTTTCCTTTTTTTGAAAATTGTGTTGAACCTGTTGTAGTCTACGCTTACAATAAAATCGAGGCCGGTTTGGGTTACATAACCCTGTAGTGCACCTTCATTATAATTTTTCCTGTAGGCCTGCAGCGAATACCTGCCATCTTCGGTTAGCAGGTAGTCGGCTGAAAAGTTGCTGGGTATATACTGGCTTTGGTTATTAGTGGCCTGTGGGCCATCCAGCTCAAAATCGTTGCCTACAGTAAGTTTCAGCCTGTCGTTAAGCAGCCGTTTGGATGCGGCCAGGTTCAGGTCCGTCCGTTGCCTGAGCCCGCCGGTGGTGTAGTCATCGGTAGTGGCGAGGTTTACATCAAGGTCCACTCCCTTCACGTATTTTCCCGCAGCCTGGTTCAGTTGCTCGCCTATAAAGCGGCTTACGCTTTGCAGGGCTGTGTTGCCTATGCTTGTGGAAGCGCCAGATGCAAATGGGTCGTCAGCAACGAAGCGGTTTAAAAGCAATACTGCAAAAACCTGCTTATTGAGTTGCGAGGTGTCGTTATGCAATTGGTTGAGTTTGCCCCGGACTAATTCTACCTGGTCGGCTGATAATGGGTAGGTTTTATTTTCGGGCAATATGATATCAAAAGTAAGCGATGGCTGTAGCAGCGCGCCCCTCATGTTAAGCTCTACATCAAACGGCAGCTTTTGCTTGTAGTAGTTGAGCTGCACAGGGTCCTGTATCTCTTTTTGTATAAGGTCGTAAGGGGCCAGGTTAGATGAGTAAACTGCGGTAACGTTCAGGTTGGTGTTTTTTACCGGGTCGCCTGTAAACACAATGGAACTGCCTGGCTTTATAATGAATTTCCTCTTTATAAAATTGTAGTTAAGCTGGTAGGCACCATCATTCAGCTCATAGTTACCGGTTATGCCCAGGGTGCCATCCTGTAGTATGTAAGTATTTAATGCTGCTACGCCCCGTACCTTAATAAAATCGCCTGTTGCCTGGTCCAGCACCATGCTTAGCTGGGCCTGTTTGTCAACGGTGATATTTACATTAATGGAGGAGCCTTTAGCGTAGCTTTCTTTTTTAACAGAGCTGTCTTTTTTCCTGGCCGTAAGCACCTTTGTTGTTGTACTGTCGTGCATGTTCCTGAACACAGTAATACCCTTGCTGCTTTCCAGTTCAGGGTTGCTTTCGGGTGTCACCACAACTATGTCAGTCCCTTTAAGCAAGCCTATGCTGCCATCAATTGCAGGGGCTGCGGGAGTGCCCTTTATGTTCAGGTTGGTATTGAGTACAAGGTCGCCGTAAAAGGTTTTGTTATGCTCGTGGGTGGAGTGTATTGCCCTCCATTTTTTGGCGTTAATATTCAGGTCGAAATAGGGGTTAGTTGGGTCCTGTATATTTACATCGCCATCTATTACTGCTTTGTTAGCGGCACTATCCAGTATGGTGAATTTCTGAAACGAGGCAACCCCTTCGTTAAAGGTTATTTTTTCGTGCGGCATTGAGTACACGGCATTCAGCTGGGTTACTGTGGTTATGAGCTTGTCGGTAGTGAGCTCGCCGGTAACCCTTGGCGCCCTGGCAGTGCCTTGTATTTTCAAATTGCCTTTTATGCTGCCGCTGCTGTTTTTCAGCTGCTTCTGCGACAGGTTTTCAAAACTCTTCAGGTTTACTGAATTCAGGCTAAGCGCCAGGTTAAAATCGTTGCCATCTTGTGGCTGCAGGTAATAGCTGCCCTTTACGGCCAAATCATTCCCGTTGCCTTGCAATATTAAATTAGCATCCATGGCTTGTGGTTTGCTGTTGCTTACTGTGGCTTTAAGGTTACCAAGCGAATCGCCCATTACCATAAGGTTTTTCACTTCTAAATCGGTGGTAATTTTCATGCCATCAGCGGTATTGCTGACGGTAGCAACCCCGGTCAGGGCCCCTTCTACAAGGGAAGTATCTGCCTTGCTGATTGCCCTTGTTATATTGCCCAGCGCAAAGTTGGACACTTCGGCTTTTACGGGGGCACCTGGCTGCTGCTGGAGGCTGTTGATAGCTATCGACTGGTTTTTGCTGGTAATGGCAATGTTACTGATGTAATAGCCGTTGGTGGCAAGGGTAACGCTATTGGGCTGCGCTACCTGCCATTCATTATAGTCCAGCTTAAGGCCTGGCAGCAAATGTATTATTTTGTTTTCCCCTTGCTGCTGCAAATTGGCTGCTGCTGCAAACCGCTCTTTTTTGTCAGCATCAGCAAGGCTTATGCTGGTGGTAATGTTATCCTGGTTCAGCCCGCCATGTATGTCGGCATACCAGATGCCGAACTGGTTATAGGTAAGGTGGCCTGCTGTAACTTTATAGGTTAGGCCGGAATCGGAACCCCGCACCTGCACATTGCCTCCCTGTAGCGTAATGCTGTCGTAAATAACGTTAGGGATTGTGGCGTTTAAACTCAGGCTACGCGGGTCGAAAGCACCATCAATATGTATGGAGTCAAAGCTGTGCAGCTTCGGGAATAGCCCGTGCAGTATGGGTTTGTCAGTTACAGTTGCCATGAAGGCAAGGTTGTAGTCGCCCGGAAGGTGCGTAGTATCATTGGCTGCGGCAATCTTTTTCTTGGTACTGTCGGTCAGCAGCACTTTGTAGCGGCTGGCTATGTTGTTGGCTACTATTGCGGGTATTTTAGATAGCGGTACTTTACCCGTTAACCTTGCCTGTAGTGCGTCCAGGTACACAAATATGTTTTGCCCGGTATCTGCGCTGGGCCTCGATATGATGTGTATGCTGTCCGGTACATAGCGCTGCCCGTTAATAGCTATGACAGGGTCCGTCCATTTTAATTCGCCTACCGGGTAGTCAGGGTTTAGCTCGGGGAAGTCGGCTGTTATATTGCCATGCACCCTGAATGGGCCTTTGTAAAGGTTGAGTTGCTGAAAGTCAAGGCTATCAATTTTAGCGTCCATTGTTGCAGCAACATATTTGCCGGTAAAGTCGGCGTGGGCCGCCAGGTGCATACTCGCGCTTGGGTCGGTGCTTTCCAGGGCCAGGTTGCCTTGTTTGTTAAACACTTTGCCAGTAAATGTTATGCCGCTGTAAGGGTAATTCTGGAATGCCGCCGATTTGATATTCCCACCAAAATCTGCCGCCATTATTTTGGGGTCGAAGCTGGTCCCCTTTGCTGTGAATGATGCGCTGAAAAAGCCCATCAGGGAGTCTTGCCTGAATATTTTGCCCGCATTGAAATTGACGGCGTTCACGGCAATATCATACTTTTCTTTTCCTTTTCCCGGCGACATAAAGAGGTAACCCTTTATGCTGATGTCGCCATCATTGGTGCGTACAAAGACATTGGGGCTGTAGTCCAGTGTGGTACCCGCTACTT
>CANBTK010000012.1 GCA_947372365.1 Flavipsychrobacter stenotrophus
AGTAACCATCTGGGTATCTGATGCGGTGCCGCATGTATTGGTAACGGTATAAGTGATAATGGCAATACCCGCCGAAATGCCTGTAACTACCCCACCTGATGAAACTGAGGCAATGGCAATACTGCTGCTGGCCCATGTGCCACCTGCCGTAGCATCGGCCAGCGTTATAGAACCTCCGTCGCATACCGAATCAGGCCCGGTAATTGCAGCAACGGTTGGCGCTGTTATAATAGAAAGTTGTTTTGTTACGAAGGATGTACCGCAGGTGTTAGTTGCAAAGTGGGTAATAACCGCAGTGCCTGCCGATACCCCTGTTACAACACCCGCAGTGCTGATGCTGGCAATAGCTGGCGAGCCGGAAGCCCATGAGCCACCTGTTGTAGTATCTGTCATAGTAACCGAACTGCCCACGCAAAACGAAGCAACACCGGTTATGGCGCCAACCACCCTGGTACCCGCAGTTACTTTACGCACACGGTTATTGCCATTGTCGGCTATGTAAAGGTTGTTGGCATTATCAACAGCAATGCCATAAGGGCTGTTCAGCAGCGCACCAGTAGCAGGGCCACCATCGCCGCCAAAACCTATTGCGCCTGTTGCAACTACTGTTGAAATAATACCCGATGTGTTCACTTTCCTGGTGCGCCTGTTCCCGTTGTCCGATATGTAGAGGTTGCCAAAAGCATCAATAGCTACCGATGATGGGAAGCTAATTTTAGCTGCTGTTGCTGCACCGCCATCGCCGCTATAACCAGCAGTGCCGTTGCCGGCTACTGTTGATATGATACCCGCTGGCGTTACCTTCCTTATCCTGGAGTTATTGGCCCCAAAATATAAGTTGCCCGCAGCATCCTTAGCCAGGCCATGCAGGTTAGAGACCATCGCCGCTGTTGCTGCACCGCCATCGCCGGAGTAGCCCGATGTGCCGTTGCCGGCCACGGTTGTAATAATACCTGAAGTGTTGATCATCCTCACCCTGGAGTTGCCCCAGTCTGTGATATACAGGTTGCCTGTATTGTCAATGTATATGTCATCAGGCCCATTAAGGTTGGCTGTAGAAGCCGGGCCACCATCGCCGCTGAACCCTGCTGTGCCTGTACCTGCAAATGTGGATATATTGCCCGATGCATCTATTTTCCTTATCCTGCTGTTACCAGCTTCCGATATGTAAGTATTGCCGCTGGCATCAAACGCAATGCCGGTTGGCTGGGCAAGCTGGGCTGCCGTAGCCGGGCCGCCATCGCCCGAAAAACCTGCCGAGCCCGTGCCTGCAAAAGTTGAAATAACACCAGTAGCAGATATCTTGCGCACAACGCAGCCACCATACTCAGCAATATAAACATTGCCCGCAGCATCGTAGGCAACGCCCCATGGCGCGTTTAGCATTGCAGCTGTTGCCGCGCCGCCGTCGCCACCATAACCCGACGTGCCATTACCCGCTAATGTGGTAATAACATTGCAAGTACCCGGCGCTACACCAACGCTCACTAATGCCGTATCAAAACTACTGCCACAGCTATTCGTAACAGTGTATGTTATTACTGATGTACCAAACGCCACACCCGTTACCACACCCGATGCATTGACAGAAGCAATTGATGCGTTGCTGGTTGCCCAGGTGCCACCTGTTGTTGTGTCGCTTAATGTTGTAGTAGCAGCAACAGTTACTGACGTTGATCCTGTAATGGCCCCTACCACAGGGATGCCTGTGGTTATTTTGCGAACGCGGCTGATAGATGCCGCCGACACATAGATATTTCCGGCGGCGTCAATCGCAAGGCCGGTTGGCGCGTCTAATATGGCGCTTGTTGCCGGGCCACCATCGCCGCCGTGGCCTAAAGCCCCGGTACCAGAAATGGTAGAAATAACAGCTGAAGTATTCACCTTGCGAACACGGTGGTTATCGCCATCAGATATTAGCAGGTTACCCGAAGCGTCAATTGCCAGGGCTCCTGCATTATTGAGGCTGGCACTCGTAGCCGGCCCACCGTCTCCTGCATAGGTGCCTGTACCATTCCCCACTGCGGTAGAGATAATGCCTGACGTATTCACCTTACGAACCCTGTTATTCAGCCCGTCCGTGAAGAACATATTCCCGGCAGCGTCAAAAGCTATTCCGCGCGGCCCTGCAATATTTGCAGCTATTGCCGCGCCGCCATCGCCACTAAAACCTGTAGTACCACTACCTACAACAGTCGTTATAACACCTGAAGTATTCACTTTGCGGATGCGGTTGTTGTAATAATCTGAAATGTACATATTGCCTGAAGCATCCAAAGCAAGGCTGCTCACAGATCCCATATTGGCGGCAGTAGCCTGGCCACCATCACCGCTAAAACCGGAAGTACCCGTTCCTGCAAATGTGGATATTATTCCCGAGGCACTTATTTTACGCACCCTGTTATTGCTCACATCATTTATGTAGAAGTTACCTGAAGCGTCAATGACAATATTCGTAGGCGTGCCGATAGCTGCTGCTGTTGCCTGGCCACCGTCGCCACTAAAACTGGACGTACCATCGCCTGCAAACGTGGAAATAATGCCTGATGTGCTTATTTTACGTATCCGGTAATTGCTCGTTGCCGCAAAGTAAACATTGCCTGCCGCATCAACGGCAATACCACCGGGATTATATATCAGGGCAGTTGTTGCTGTGCCGCCGTCTCCTGAATACCCCGCAACACCCATACCGGCAATTGTGGTAATGACATTACAGCCAGTTGATGGCGCTGTAACGTTGATTAGTGCAGTATCAAAGCCCGTCCCGCAACTATTGGTCACGCTGAACGTAGCAATAGCAGTACCCGTTGAAATGCCAAACACCACGCCATAAGGATTGATACTGGCAATAGCCGGATTGCTGCTGCTCCATGTGTAACCCGGTGTGAGTGTTGCAAGGTTTATACTTGAGCCGGCGTTTACTGAAGTAGGCCCCGTGATAACGGCTACCTCAGGTACGCCGTGCGTTATCCTTCTTATTTTATTATTGTTGGCATCGCATATAAAGATGTCGCCTGTGTCGTTAACGTAGATGGCACCCGGGTTCGAGAGCCCTGCTGCAGCAGCACTGCTGCCATCGCCCGCCGAACTTGCACTGCCAGTACCCGCTATTGTTGTAATGATACCTGAAGTATTTATTTTCCTAACCCTGTTATTTGTCTGGTCAGCTATATAAACATTGCCTGCTGCATCTGTTCGTATACCCCACATCTGGTTCAGGTTGGCAGCTGTGGCCGGGCCGCCATCACCGGCATAGCCGGCAGTGCCGGTTCCTGCATAGGTGCTTATTATACCTGAAGTATTAATTTTCCTTATCCTGTTGTTATAATAGTCGCTTACAAAAATATTGCCGGCACCATCAACGGCTATTGAAACCGGGGCATTGAATGCAGCAGCAGTTGCCTGTCCACCATCTCCGCTAAACCCGCCAGAGCCCATACCGCTGGCGTTACCCGCTATACTTGTGATAACACCTGTAGTGATGCTCACTTTGCGAATGTGTTCGCCTCCTTCGTCCACTATGTACATATTGCCCATCGCGTCAAACGTAAGGTCGGCAGGCCACCCTACAGTTGCCGAGGTTGCAGCTCCGCCATCACCTGTGCTGGTGTATGCGCCTGTGCCTATGTAGGTTGATATGATTCCGGATGTGTTAATTTTCCTGATCCTGTTATTGAAGCGGTCAGCAAAATAAAGGTCGCCACTTTCATCAAAAGCCATCCCCAGCGGGTTGTTAAGCCTGGCCGCAGTAGCTGGGCCTCCGTCACCACTGAAGCCCGATGTTGCAGCACCAGCTATAGTAGAGATAACGCCAGCCGGCGTTACCTTACGTATCTCATTGCCCGAACTGAAATAGAAATTGCCACTTGCATCCATAGTTGCCCCAGGTGAAACAGTAATGTTAGCCGCTGTTGCCGCCCCACCATCACCGGTATACCCGCCAGTGCCTGTACCGGCAAACGTCGTAATAATATTGCAGCCAGTAGATGGCGCTGTCACCGTCATACCCCTTGTTACCACACTAGTCCCACAACTATTCGTAACGGCATAGGTAATAGTAGCGCTACCTGCAGCAACACCAGTAACAACGCCCGATGCATTCACTGATGCTACGGAAGCGCTGTTGGTTGTCCATGTGCCGCCGCCGGTAGTATCTGACAATGTTGTTGTGGAACCGACAGTTACAGCCATGGTACCGGAAATGGCGCCTATCGCCGGATTTCCTGTTGTTACCTTACGTACGCGTTCATTTAAATTATCAGCAATGTAAACATTCCCTAAGGCATCCACAGCAACGCCAGTCGGGATGTGCAAAGCAGCACTTGTTGCATTGCCACCATCACCACTAAATGAACCAGTGCCCGTTCCTGCAAAAGTTGAAATAATACCTGAAGCGTCAACTTTACGAATTCGGTTATTACCTCCGTCTGCAATATATATATTGCCCGCCCCATCTGATGATACTCCATAAGGGCCGCTGAGATTTGCAGCAGTGGCACTCCCGCCGTCACCGGCGAATCCACCGGTGCCGTTACCTGCCAAAGTTGTAATAATACCGGAAGTATTAACTTTACGAATACAGTTGTTATTTTTGTCTGCGATGTATAGATTTCCGGCAGCATCAAGCGCTACGGCCATAGGATCGTTCAGGTTTGCAGCAGTTGCATTACCCCCATCGCCGCTCAAACCGGCTGTACCGTTTCCCGCAATCGTTGAAATAATACCAGATGTATTTACTTTACGGATACGATAATTATTCCTGTCTGCAATGTATATATTCCCTGCAGGGTCAATCGCCACACCTGACGGATAATTTAAGCTAGCTGCCGTTGCGTTACCGCCATCGCCGCTATAGCTGCCACTCCCGCCATTGCCGGCAACAGTAGAAATAATGCCTGAGGTAGTTACCTTACGAATGCGCATATTGTTCTGGTCGGCTATATAAACGTTTCCGGCAGCATCTACTCCCAAACCTTTTACGTTGTATAATTTTGCCGCAGTTGCCACGCTACTATCACCACTAAAGCCGGCGGCACCAATACCCGCAAATGTAGAAATGACACCCGAAGTGTTTACTTTCCGGACACGATAATCACTTAAATCAGCTATATAAATATTGCCTGCCGCATCTGTGGCCACAGCGGTGGGGTCAAATAAGCCCGCAGCCGTTGCAGCCCCGCCATCCCCACTATACCCGGCAGTGCCAGTACCAGCAATAGTTGTAATGATATTGCATTGTGCCTGCACCCTGCCCGAAATAACAACCAATAATAAGAGTGCTGATAAACGGATAAATATATTTTTCATAACTGGTATAAATTATAAGAAAAAGTACCACTAATTAAAAATACCAAATGTATGTAATATCAGGTAGATTCAGGCATTAACGCCCGGCTACATTTGTTATTGAATTGGGTTTTCGCCAATCAAATTAACACGAAAAATATACTAACTTACATTTGAATTGCTTCCAAAAAATCAGCCCTGTTTATCATCCTTGCCCCAAGGCTTTCAAGGTGCGGTGTATATACCTGGCAATCAATGATTTTCACGCCATCAGCCTGTAGAAGCTGCACCCAATTGATGAAAGCGAATTTGCTGGCATTGCTTTCGTGGGCAAACATGCTCTCGCCAAAAAAAGAATGGCCCAGGCGTATGCCATACAGCCCACCTACCAGCTTGCCATCCAGCCAAGCCTCAGCGCTGTGCGCATAGCCCAGCCCGTGCAGGCGCGTATAAGCTTCAATAATATCATTGGTTATCCAGGTGCCATCCTGCCCTTCGCGGTACACAGCGCCGCAGTTGCGGATAACCTGCCCAAATGCCGTGTTTACCCTGAAATCAAACCGGTTTGCTTTCAGCACCTGGCGCATGCTTTTGCTTACTTTAAGCTCCCCTGGAAATAAAACAAACCTTGGGTCAGGGCTCCACCACAAAGGCGGCTCCCCTTCGTTATACCATGGGAAAATACCGCTCCTGTAAGCCAGCAAAAGCATTTCTACGCTCAGGCTGCCGCCAACTGCCAGCAGGCCGTCATCCAGCGCCTCCTCTACTGGCGGGAACCAGGCAGTATCATCAAGTATCCGTAAATTCATTTTATATGATTAACCAAAACAGCCAGCGCCCTGCCGCACTATTTTTTTAGGCTGAAATAAACTCTCTGCCCGCCAACAACGCAATAAGGTGGCTCAAAACCGGGCATGGATGTAGCCCTTATATGCTTTTCAATCTTGTGCTTATCCCACCGCAGGTCTATCTGTTTCAGGTAGTCCATTTCGGCGCGGTAATGCATGCTGGTGCCGTACTTGCTTTCCAGCAGGTTTTGCGGCAGGCGGCTATATTTGCCCAATACAATATGCCCCAGTGTCTGCCTGAAAAGGTTAACGGAAGCGTTATACGTAAGTTCATACAAATCCTCCACCCAGCAGTTTTCCGGTATGGGAAACCGCTTCTGGAAAAGGATATCGCCATTGTCTACGCCAGTGTCCATACAATGCACCGTTGTGCCAAACTCCGCCTTTTCTTCCATTATGGCAAAAGAAAACTGGTTGCTGCCCCGGTACTCCGGCAAAGGTGCCATGTGCAGGTTTACAGCTATTTGCTTTGCCTTATCTATATGCTGCCGCTTCAGTATTTCGTGGTATTGCACCGAATAGATAATGTCGCACTCAGGCAGGCTATCCAGGCCTGGGAATATCGGTATGCCGTTCTTTTGGGCAAGTTCTTCCAGGTTGTGGCCATCTCCAAATTCCTTCCTCGGTTTTGTCATAATGCCCAGGATATCTAAGTTAAGAATTGGCTTTTGGCTGATCAACCACTCCAGGCATTCATAGCCAATTGGCTTAGACCCGAGGAAAACGACTGTTTTTGGAAGCATACACAAAAATAAGCCAAATTGGCTGTATATGCCTTGCGCACAAAACCCCATTTGCCGCTTTTTTTACGCCGCAAAAGAGCGTATCCCGAATGCATAGGGCATTAATAACGGATTAATAACAATATGGGTGGCCAATTTGCCGCTTTCCCACCGCCATTCTTTCTTATAGTTATAAAAAGTTATCTAAATTTACAACCTTTACTATGGCGGAGCGTAAAATATTGATCCTCACTAACAGGGTACCCTACCCTCTTAATGACGGCGGGAACCTGGCGATGAATGCGATGATAGAAGGCTATCATATGAGTGGATGGAAGGTGTACCTGCTCTCCATGAACACATCCCGGCACCCGCTGCCCGAGGAAACACTATCGGGCCTGTACCAGCATATACACGCTTTTGAGTGGGTGGCTATTAATAACGACATCAGCAAGCTGAACGTTGTAAAAAACTACCTGTTCAGCAAAGAAGCAGAGCATGTAGCCCGTTTCTACCAGAAACCTTTTGAAACACGCCTGATAGAGGTGCTGCACGAATTTAAGCCCGACGTAATACAGGTGGAAAGCATTTTCCTTTCTACTTACCTGCCGGCAATAAACGCCAATTCGGAAGCCGTGAAAGTATTGAGGCTGCACAATATAGAGTACCATATCTGGCACGGGCTGGCCAACAAGAGCAGCAACAGCATTAAGAAAAATTACTACCGCAGCCTTACCGAGCGGCTCAAAAAATTTGAGCGGGAGTCCTGGAAGAAATACGACCTCGTACTCACCATAACAGAAAAAGATGCCTTCCATGTGCGCAGGCTTGAAAAAATACACGACCTGCTGGTTGCCCCCTTTAGCCTGGAGCTGAGCAAGCTACCCGTTAAAAGTAACCACGAAAGGTGGGTGGGTTACCACATAGGCGCTATGGACTGGATACCTAACCGCGATGGCATAAGGTGGTTTATTGACGAGGTTTGGCCTAAAATACACAGCGCCATACCCAAGTTTGAGTTTTACTTTGCAGGGCGTAAAATGCCTTCAGAATTTCAGGACATGAACGCTCCAGGCGTGTTTTGCATGGACGAGGTAGATAGTGCTGCCGATTTCATTGCCGATAAAAAAATATTGATAGTGCCCATTTCGTCGTCAGGCGGCATCAGGATAAAAATACTTGAAGCCATGGCAGTAGGCAAGGTTGTCATTACGTCGCCCGAAGGCATTAAGGGGATAGATGCCAAAGTAGGCGACCATTACCTGCTGGCCCGCAAGCCCGAAGACTACGTGAAGGCTATAAAGTGGTGCATTATGAACAAGGAAAAAGCAGAAGAAATGGGCGAGCGCGCCCGCGAGCTTGTTTCGGTAAAATATGAGTACCGCAATGTAACCAGGAATGTCATTAATGAAATTGAGGGCATACTGAAACTAAGGGACAGTTCTCTTTACTAACCTGGCCAAAGCTAAAACTCCGTAGGTACAAATATCCTGTTTTCCGAAATCGGCATTGAGTGGGTTATGCCATCCATAATGCGCCGCCGCAACTATCCTTGCTGGCACCTGTTACGCTGCTCAGCACATTGGCTTCTTCCCTCCACCGCAAAGTGCCTATCAGCGCCATAACCAGGGCTTCCTTATACTTTACAAGCGCATCATCGGGCGCAACTACTTTTACGCCAAGCGGTGCCAGCAAACCTGTTAACAGTGTAATTAAATAAGTATTAAAAGCGCCACCTCCTGTAACCAATAGTGCCGCTTCGCCTTTGTTGTGAGGCGCCTTCGCCACTTCCGCCGCTATTTGCCGGGCAATATGCACAGTTACCGTATGTAGCAGGTCAGCAGTGCTGTGGCTGCTTTCAGATAAAGCGGGGAACGCCATGCCTATTGCATCCTCGTTGCTCAACGATTTCGGGCTGGGCAATTTGTAATAGCTATTAGCCTCCAACCCGTCCAGCACATCCAGTAGCAGGCCGCCAGTTGCTGCTATAGCGCCGCCCTCGTCCATCGCCAGGCCTTCCCTTTCGGCAAGGCGGTTGAGTACCTGGTTAGCCGGGCAAATATCGTAGGCTATGGGGCAGCCATTTTCGTAAACAGTCATATTTGCAATGCCGCCAAGGTTCAGCAGGTAATCGTAATTACCAAACAGCAGCTTATCGCCAATGGGCACAATAGGTGCGCCCTGCCCGCCGAGCGCCACGTCAAGCGCACGCAAATCGCTTATCACTGGCAAACCTGATACCGCAGCAATGGAAGCGCCATCACCCAGTTGAAATGTAGTTTGGCTGCCCGGTTCGTGAAATACAGTATGCCCATGCGATACTATAAAATTTACCTGATGCTGAATTGCGTTCTCCGCAATGAAATCATTTATTTGCTCACCAAGGTAACGCCCGTAACGGGTATTCAGCTTAAGGAATGCACTCACAGAAAGGTTAGCCGCTTGTTGCAGCAAAGAAAGCCATTCGTCGTTATAAGGCTTGCAGGCAGTGTGCAGCAGCTGGTAGCTCCATTGCCCCCGCACCTCTTCAAGTTGCACATGCGCTATATCCAGCCCATCAAGCGAGCTACCCGACATTAACCCTATAACCTTATAAACCATGCTGCAAAAGTAATTGTAAATGGTAAATTATAAATGATAAATTGCTTCCCCCAAGTAAGCCTCAATTACGTGGCTCGTTCCACTTTTTGTTATCAAAATTCCTCAATGCAATATCCATAGGCCTCCGGTAACCTTACAAAAATGGCTCCCAAAACAGGAGCCATTTTTATTTTTTAGTTTTAATTTTTTACTTAATTCGCGTATTCGCTCATGAACTTGATGCGCATCATTTTAAGGTGCTCTATGCTTACGTCGCGGTCTTTAAACTCTTCGAAAGCATTGTCCATATTGTCATCGGGGCTGCTGCGGAAATAATCAAATATTTCGTCCTGCTCGTCCTCGTCCAGTTCCTGCTCCAGGCAGTAGTCCAGGTTTAGGCGCGTGCCGCTGGCAACAATGGTTTCCATTTCCACCAGCAGGTCAGGTATAGTTAGGCCCTTGTTTTTAGCTATAGTTTCAAGCGGTATTTTCTTATCAATGTTCTGAATAATGAACACCTTCATGCCGCTTTTGTTCACTACGCTCTTCATCACAAAGTCATCAGGCTTCACCACATCGTTTTCTTCCACGTACTTAGCTATCAGCTCCACAAACTTTTTACCGTAGCGTATGGTCTTGCCCTTGCTTACGCCTGATATTTTTTCCAGCTCCTCAAGCGTTGTCGGGTAGTTGGTTGCCATATCTTCCAGCGAGTTTTCGAGGAAGATAACAAATGGCGGCAGGTTCTTTTCTTTCGCTATCTGTTTACGCAGGTTCTTCAGCAGGTCAAACAATACAGGGTCGGTTGTAGCCGGTGCGCCTGAGCCGCCGCCTACTTCCTCGTCGTCGCCAACGGCATCGTCATACTTATGGTTAAGTATTACCTGTATTGAATATGGCTTCTTCAGGAATTTCTTGCCTTTTTCGGTAATCTTCAGCAGGCCATACTCTTCAATATCCTTCCTTATCATGCCTTCCAGTATCATCTGCCTTATGAGCGAGTACCAGAAGTTGGCTTCCATTTCCATTATCAAACCTGCGCCGAATGACTTCAGTTTTTCATGGCGGAAGGTGTGCACCTGTGGGTTGGCTTTACCCAAAATAATATTTACAACGTACTCTATGCCAAAGCGTTCATCCAGCTCGTTAATACAATCGAGGGTAATTTTAACGCTGTCCTTAACTTCAAGTTTTTCTTTAGGGTTTTTACAGTTATCGCAAAAGCCGCAATTGTCTGTTTTATATTCCTCGCCAAAGTAATGCAGCAGCAGTTTCCTGCGGCAAACACCACTTTCCACATACGCCAGCGTTTCAGAAATGAGCTGTGCGCCCATTTCGCGTTCGCTCAGTGGCTTATCGCGCATCAGGTGCTCCAGCTTCTGCACATCTTTATACGAATAGTACAGTACGCACCTGCCTTCCATGCCATCCCTGCCTGCACGGCCGGTTTCCTGGTAGTAGTTTTCTAACGATTTAGGTATGTTGTAGTGCATTACAAAGCGCACATCTGGCTTATCAATACCCATACCGAAGGCGATAGTAGCCACAATAACATCTACCTTCTCCATCAGGAACTGGTCTTGCCTTTGCGCCCTTAGCGGGGCTTCAAGCCCTGCATGGTATGCCACAGCAGTTATGCCATTGGCATGCAATGTTGAGGCCAGCTCTTCGGTAGTTTTCCGGTTGAGGGTATAGATAATACCACTCTTCCCCTTCATGCTGTTAATAAACTTAACTATGTGCTTAAGTACCTGCTCCTTGCTGGTTTTAGGCACTACTTCATAAAACAGGTTGGGGCGGTTAAAGGAATCCATGTAAACATCCGGAGTTTCTAATTCCAGGTTCTTTACAATATCATCCTGCACCTTTGGGGTAGCCGTTGCGGTGAGTGCAATTATCGGCAGGTTAATATTAATTTCATTAATCATACCACGAAGCTTGCGGTACTCAGGGCGGAAGTCATGCCCCCATTCCGAAATACAGTGCGCTTCATCAACAGCTATAAAAGAGATATTCAGTTCAGAGAAGAAAGCAATATTTTCCTGCTTGGTAAGTGTTTCAGGCGCAACGTAAAGCAGTTTGGTTTTTCCTTCTGTAAGGTCAAGTTTTACTTTTTTCTGTTGTGCTTTGCTCAGTGTCGAATTTAAAAAGTGGGCCACATTGTCTTTGCTGCCGTAGCCACGTATAAGGTCCACCTGGTTTTTCATCAGGGCTATCAATGGCGAAACCACAATAGCCACCCCCTCGCTCAGTAATGCCGGCAACTGGTAGCACAATGACTTGCCGCCGCCGGTGGGCATAATAACAAACGTATCGCGCCCTTCTAAAATACTAGTAATAATTTTCTCCTGTTCTCCTTTAAAGGAGTCAAAACCGAAATACTGATGCAATTCTTTCTTAAGATCATATTTCGGCCCAGGGCTTTTAACGACTTTCATAAATATTTGTTTAACTAAAAGTTACAAAAACACCTCCACTCCTCCTTTCTAAATACTGTAGGCTGTTTTTTAATAAGATTGCGAATTTACGAAAATAAGGTTAATAAAAATACAATTATGTAATAACAATTTCAACTGTTTTGCAACCCGGAACGAAGACAAATCCGTGACATTTTCAATAGTAATTCAGGCCTTTTGCGCGTACTAAAACAAAATACCTGCTTATACCGTTACCAGTAGCCACTATTGCAGCAAAAGTTGTGCCGCATGGCATTATAAATTAGAATTAGCTTCGAAAAACCATGGCCTAAAATCGCACCATAAAGGCATTATTTTACGCTGCGGGGCCTCATGCACTTCAAAAATTAACTAAACATTATTAAGCAAGGCTGAACCTTAGGGCCCAGTTTGACGCTAAAAACAGGGATAAGCAAGAAATTCGCAGGATATATTTACCATTTCGACAATGTGAGGCAATGGTGTTATGTGACCAAAGATAAGGATTTTCTTTATCATTTCCTATGCCCGTTTTGCGGAAAGTTATACTTTTACCGCAATGGCTAACAAAGAACGGAACGAAAGGAAAAGGGTTTTTAAAAGGGTCCTCAAAATCATAGGCATACTTTTTTTATGTTCCTTATTCTATACCGTCTTGTGCCGCTGGGTGATGCCACCTATAACCATTACTCAGATAGTGGATGCGTGCCGGGGCTACGGCCTTAAACGGGACTATGTAAGCTGGGATGAAATTTCCCGCAACGTAAAGCTAGCGGCCCTTGCCAGCGAAGACCAGCGTTTTGCCGAGCATGACGGCTTCGACTGGAAATCGATGGATAAAAGCATTAACGGGCCTAAGAAAAAGAAGAAAATACGTGGCGCGGGCGCCAGTACCATAAGCCAGCAGGTAGCTAAAAACGTTTTCC
>CANBTK010000013.1 GCA_947372365.1 Flavipsychrobacter stenotrophus
TCGGTACAGGCAGTAATAAATATAGGCGAGGCGGGCTTTGAAAATGGGCTAACGGGTAAAATGCTATCAGGCAGCGTTAGTGTTGGCGAAGCCGTTACCGCCTACCCGGGCGGGGCTACCGCAACCATTACCAGGATACAGCACGGCTATTGCGAAGTGCAGCAGGCTGCTGCCGGGCAGCATATTTGCATTTACCTGGATGGCAGCTTAACCATTGGGCGCGGGTGCTTACTTGCCGGGCCACAGCATCCCCCTAAATATGGCAACCTGCTGGAAACAACCGTTTGCTGGCTGAACGATGCCCAGCCGTTACAAGTGGGCAAACCCTATATTTTGCGGATTAGTACCCATGAAGCACCATGCAAAGTAACAGCCATAGCATCGGTGCTTGACAATGACACCCTTGAGCCTTTCGCAAGTGAAGCGGTTAAGGTAAACCAGTTTGCCAAAGTAACTATTGAAACAGGAAACAAAGTAGCTTATGAGGCATTCAGCAGTTTGCCTGAACTGGGCCGGGGGATAATAATAGATGCGGTAACCCTGGAAACATTGGGGGCGTTCACGGTAGCAGGTTAGACAAGTTGTTCATCATCAATTGGCGCAGGCCAATGGCAATGCGATATAAAATACAGACCCCTGCCCTATTTTGCTTTCAAAAGTGATATCGCCCTTCTGGTAGTTCATGAATTCCTTGCACAGCATAAGGCCCAGCCCTATGCCTTTTTCGTCCTTTGTACCGTAGGTGGAATCTGACTTAAGCGTAAATATTTCCTTTTGCTTTTCGACATGTATGCCTATACCATTATCCTGTATTGCCACCTCGCCAAGCGTACCTTTACGGTTAAGCCTTATCACTACTTCGCCGCCCGGCTTTGTAAATTTCAAAGCATTGTTGATAACATTCCTTAACACTATACGCAGCATATCTTTATCAGCAATCACTTCCACGTCCTTATCTATATTGTAAGTAAGCTTTATGCCCTTGCGCGCTGCGGCTGCAATTTTAAAATTTCGGGCATCGTCCACTACCTCCGCCAGGCCTACAGGCGCAAGGTTAGGTTTTACGCCATTCATCTGCGTTTTTGACCAGTAGAGTAGGTTCAGCAGCAAATCAGATGTGTATTTTGTCTGGCTCAGCAGCTCCAGCTCTATTTCCTGCCGTTCGTCACTGTCCACAATATTTTCCGACAATAAATTCAGGTAGCCTGCTATTGAGTCAATTGGGGTACGCAAATCGTGCGAAACAATTGAAAAGAGTTTGTTCTTCTCTTCATTTGCCTTTGCCAGCAATTCGTTATGCAGCTTTATCTGCTCATTCTGGGCTATTATCTCCTGTAGCCGCTGCTCCGATAGCAGCCTCTCTTCATGGTAGTATTTCCTCAGGTAATTGGTTATAAAATACCCGAAAATTATAATAGCAAAGTACCCTGCAAGGATATCCAAAAAATGATCGAAGCCATTTGAGTAGGAGCCCTTAACTGTATTGGGCCAATGGTATTCGCTATAACACAATGCTATTGCTATGCCACAATGTAAACCAATCCAGAGCCTGTAAAGCCTGCGTGGGGAAATACCTATAAGCAATAAAAATGTAAGGCAAAAATACAACAGGGTGGGGCCTTCAAGCCCACTATTTAAATAGTAGTTAGCTATCATTGCAGCATAACTGCAAAATGCATAAATAACCAACCCGCCTTTGTACTTCTGTTTAACCCTGGAATAATAGTATAGGCAGCACAATGCAAGGAGTAGCACCAAAATTACTGTACTCATTACGGCCTGCCCGATGTAAATATCAAAGGCAAGTGAATAAACAAGTACAATGGCAGATATGATACTAATTGCATTAAACGCCCTGTTTTCCATTGAAAACAAGTGCTTTTCGCCTATTAACTTATTCCATACTGCCTCGTACTTACCACCGGCCATGCTTGCACAATTTTATTATACAATTGCTTGCATATTTGAAAAACAACAATAAAAATATCAACTCAACTGTTAAACAAATGTAAAGGAAGATTTTGAAATAACAAGATGTTTGAACACCTTAACATGATAATCAACACAGAAATAATATGGCCTTTTACACCAAGGCCGCATTATAAACTGGCTAAACATACCAAATAGCTATAAAATATTAACTGCGAGCTAAACTACCGTTAAAAGCAAATTATTATTGGAATAAAAAATATTACAACCTAAATTGCGTTTATTAGTATACCATACACACCCATATGAATAAAACCCTTTTTTACTTTTTTATGGCAGCCGGCATTGCCATCACGGGATGCAGCCAGCGTATAGAACCAGTTCCGGCACCTGCGGCGACCGGGCTATTTACACAATACCGCAATATTGTTTACGGCACTGATTCTATTCAGCAGTCAATGGATGTTACCTTGCCGCCCAATGGGGATAAACGCACTACGCCAGTGGTTATACTAATACATGGAGGGTCGTGGGTTGTGGGCGCTAAAAACGATTTTTATGGGCTGGGGCTCGATACCTTTTTTGCTGCAAATGGATGCGCCCTCATCAACATCAACTACCGGCTTGACCAGTATTACCCCTACCCTGCCGCTATTGAAGACTTGGGGTTGGTAATGGCTTACCTGAAAAACAAGGCAACTGCATGGAAAATAAACCCAGCCAAAGTGTGCATTTTCGGGCGCAGCTCTGGCGCGCACCTGGCTTTGCTGTATGCCTATAGCCATAATCAGGATAACCGCATTAAAGCAGTGATTGACGGGTTTGGCCCTGTCAACTTCATGGATAGTTCCATTATTTATACCGAGCTTGGGCTAAATGTCACCTACATGCTCGGCGCTTATAACAGCCATACCCAGCAATGGCATGATGCCAGCCCCATTTTTTATATGGCTGGCGCTGTGCCAACTGTCATTTACCAGGGTACTGCCGATTCTTTGGTTTACCCCATACAATCGCAAATGCTACAGGACTCATTAATGGCGCGTGGTGTACCATCGCTATACTTCCAGTGGGTGGGCAACCGGCATGGCTGGAGCCAGGACCGCTGGCTGCAAAGCCGCGACGCAACTATGGCCTGGATAAAACACTTTCTTTAAATTATAAATGGTAAATGGTAAATTATAAATGGTGGTTTGTAAACAGCAGAGGGTGGGAGATTTTCATGGGGCTTGCGGTAACTCATAACTTATGGCTTACGACTTAAGCCTCACGACTTGAGACTTATGACTTACAACTTAAGACTTAAGACTTACGACTTATGACTTATGACTTACGAATTATGAATTATGACTTATGACTTATGACTTATGACTTACGAATTATGACTTACGAATTATGACTTACGAATTATGACTCTCGAATTCATGAATGCCCGTATAAAAAAGAATAATGGCCGCTTTCTTCTTTACTTGGGTAAATACTTATAATTTTCCTGAAAATTAAACACGATGAAAAAGATAGGCATAATTGGTTCAGGTGAAGTGGCAAAAGCTCTCGGTAAAGGCTTTCTCAAGCATGGTTATGATGTAATGCTTGGGTCAAGGTATTCAGCGAAAATCACCCCATGGAAAGACGAAACTGAAGGTAAAGGCCGCATAGGCACTCCGGTTGAGGCAGCCAAGTTTGGCGACATTGTAGTTATAGCAGTAAAAGGCAGCGTAGCAGCCAATGTACTTGAAGAAGCCGGGCCGCAGAACCTGCAACACAAAACGGTAATTGACGCTACTAACCCTATTGCTGATGCACCACCCGAAAATGGCGTGCTCAAGTTCTTTACCAATATGGACGAATCCCTTATGGAGCGCCTGCAAACGCAGTTCCCTGAAGTGCATTTTGTAAAGGCATTTAACAGCGTTGGCAGTTCGTTTATGGTGGACCCTCAGTTTAAAGAGAAGCCAACTATGTTTATTTGCGGTAACAACAACAACGCTAAAAAAGATGTAAGCGGCATACTGGAGCAATTTGGCTGGGAAGCTGCCGATATGGGCAAAGCTACATCGGCCCGCGCTATTGAGCCATTGTGTATGCTATGGTGCATACCGGGTATGCTGAATGGCGAATGGAGCCATGCTTTTAAGCTCATTAAAATGTAAATTGCGCCCTACCACCACTTTACATCCCTGTCAGTTAGTACCCTACTTATCACCACCCCCTTTATTGAATTTTATGGCTACACTGCCGTTCCAGCCACTTGTTGCTTTGCATACAGGTTGCCTATGCGCGTGTTGCTATTAGCCCTATTATTCTATAAAATGATGTTAAGTATTGCAGGCTATGCAATTGTATAAATGTTTTATACTAAAAGGTTACTTACTTTTAAACATATGAATCCAATAATTTCAATTAAAGGCTTATCTAAACACTACGGCGAGAAAACCGTTTTAAATAACATAAGCATTGACATAAACCCAGGGCAAATAATAGGCTATATAGGCCCTAATGGCGCCGGTAAGTCAACCACCGTAAAAATACTCACCGGTATAATACAGGATTACGAGGGCACAGTAACCGTAATGGGCAAAAACCTTCGCGAAAATATAATGGAAGTGAAGGGCAAAGTGGGCTACATACCGGAACTTGCAGAGCTCTATGACCTGCTGACCCCGCGCGAATACCTTTCGTTCATTGGCAAGCTGCACCACCTTAGCGATGACGTTATTGAGGCCAGGGCATCAAAAATGCTGGACTCTTTCGGCTTGTTGGCTAATATAGACCAGCGCATGGATAGTTTTTCGAAAGGCATGAGGCAAAAAGTACTCATAACATCGGGACTGCTGCACAACCCCACCATTGTGTTCATGGATGAGCCTCTTTCGGGGCTGGATGCCAACGCAGTAATATTGGTAAAAGAACTGCTGCAGGCGCTGAAGCAGGAAGGCAAAACCATTTTCTACTGCTCGCACATGATGGATGTGGTGGAAAAAGTATCGGACAGGATAATACTGATTAATAATGGTGCAATAATAGCTGATGGCACAATTACCGAGCTGAAAGAAGGCAGCGCTGATACCCTGGAACAAATATTTTCGAGGCTCACATCATCGGGCAACCAGGTGCAGAGGGCCGATGACCTTGCCGCAGCCATGAATAGCAGTGACACTATAACCCAAAACTAACCCATGAATAAGCTATTACTAAAGCTGCTGATGCTGCCAGCATTTTTGTGGAAGGCACTGGGTGCCGATGTGGAGCAACTGGAAGCCATTTTAACCATGCGCATTACCATTGACGACCGTAAGCCACTTACCATGGGCCGGCGCCAAAATAAAAAACGCGATGTAAAACAAGGCTCATTACTCAGTGCCCTTATGTTTACAGGTATGGGGGCTATCTATAGTTTCCCCATCTGGACTATTGACGACAGGGTGTTTGGGTTATCCATCTATTTCTCCCTGCTGTTCCTCATACTTACGCTCACTCTGATTACCGATTTCTCCAATACCCTTTTCGATAACCGTGATAAGTATATACTGTTCCCCCGCCCTATAAGCGACCGGACCATTGTATTATCAAAACTGCTGCATGTTTTCATATACCTGCTGCGCATGGTACTGCCTATGTCGCTGGCAGCCTGGGTTACGCTCGGGGTAATCGATGGCTGGAAGTCTGCATTGCTTTTCCCGCTGCCGCTTATGTTAATGGTGTGCATGGCTTTGTTTATTGTCAACAGCTTTTACCTGTTGGTACTACAGGTAGCTAAACCCGAAAAATTCAAAGATGTCATTAATTACTTCCAGATAATTACTTCGGTTATTTTCTTTGCCAGCGTGTACCTTTTGCCGCAGTTTTTCAAAGGCGATGGCGCTACTAATGGCCTCAATTTTAGCCGCTTTAGCTGGATGCGATACCTACCATCGTCTTGGCTCGGCTCCTGCTGGACATGGATTGGCTTCCCGCAGCACGTAGGCAACGGAGCGCTTAACAGTGCCCTTGGTGTGCTCACGCCGCTGGTTTGCGCATTTGTGCTGGTAAGGTTCCTGGCTCCGCGGTTTTCAAAAAAAATAAGCGGAATTGATGGTGCAGAAGGGAGCGAAGGCAGGCAGGGAGCAACTGGTAAAACCATGGTACGCAGCGGCACGCACATTAAACTGGCCAACCTGTTTAATGTGAGCGATGAAGCCAAAGCAGGGTTCATTATTACCTGGCTGCAATCATCGCGCAGCCGCACCTTCAGGATGCGGGTTTACCCATCATTTGCATTTGTGCCCATTTATTTTGTGTACCTCATGTTCCAGAACGGCGGCTCTTTAAGTTATGAATTTGCTCATCTCGCAGAATCATCCCGTTACTTTTTGCTACTGTATATGTCGTCATACGTGCTGATAATCAGCATGAATTACCTTATCATGTCCGACCAATATAAAGCTGCATGGGTGTATTACTCGGCTCCGCTGGCTGTGCCGGGTAAAGTAATGATAGGTGGGCTTAAAGCGCTTTGGGTCAAGTTCTTCCTGCCGTTTTTTATAGTGCTTTCTGTTTTTTCACTTTCAGTCTGGGGCCCGCATATACTTTCCGATATCTTCCTTACGCTAGTCAATGTTACCCTGCTATCGGTATGCATGGCACGTATCAGCTACAGGCAGCTCCCATTTTCTATGATGGAGCAGCAGAAACAAAAATCTGGCAGGGTGTTCAGGTCCATTGCTACCATGTTCATCCCCTTTATGCTTGGCGGCGGCCATTATTTAGCCCGCGAAGTATGGTGGCTCAAACTGGTGTTCCTCGTGCTCTCCTCTATTTTGCTTTGGCTGCTTTGGGACAGTTATGCCAATACCAGTTGGGAGAATATATCGAAGGAAGAAGCGAATTTGTAACAGACGCTTGTAAGTTGTATAATATCCTGGTGCTGCGTTTCAAATATTTTCCCAGGATGGCAGGCGTCATCTCAACGGGCTATTGGGTGATTTTGCGCCTTTGAAAGCCGAAAACCAGTATTTTTGCACTTAATAGGGCCGCTTTTAATAAATTATGTAGCAAAGCGTTTGGCTTTTACAAAATAACGATTACATTTGCAGTCCGAAAAAACAATTTTGTTAACCCCCAAATAATTTCAATTATTTATGTCGGTAAAAATTCGCCTTCAGAGGCACGGGTCAAAGAAGCGCCCATTTTACTTCATCGTAGTAGCCAATACTACCGCTCCGCGTGATGGTAAGTTCATCGAAAAATTAGGTACTTACAATCCGCTTACTATTCCTGCAACTATCCGCGTAAACCGCGAGCGTTCACTTTACTGGTTGAACAAAGGTGCAGAACCAACTAACACCTGCCGCAGGATTTTATCCTTCAAGGGCGTGTTATTCCTGAAACACCTTTATCGTGGCGTATCGCTCGGCTTGTTCGACGAAACTACTGCTATCGAGAAGTTTGAAAAATGGAATGGCGAACACGAAGAACTGGTTGCTAAGAGGGAAGAAAACCACCGCAAGCACAAGGCTGAAAAACGCCACGAAACAATGACTGAATCAGTACGTAAAGTAGAAGAGAAAAATGCTGAAAGGCAACTCGCTGCTGCCGCTGCTGCTGAAACAGAAGCACAAACAGAAGAAACACCAAGCCAGGAAGGCTAAGCCTTACGGTTGTATAATATTGAAAATCCCTGCTGAAAAGCGGGGATTTTTTTTGCCCCTGCTGACCGGAATTGTATAAAACAATGCCGGAATTGCATAACGCCAGCGGCCGACCCACATAGTACCTTTGGCATAGGTTTACACTATATGATACAGCAATTTGAAGGTTTGACGGAAGAAGAAGTAATACTTTTATTGAAAGCCCCCGCCTTGGTAGCTGTGCTGGTAGCCAGTGGCGGTAATGATATGACCAAAGAAGAAAGGGCCGAAGCCATAAACCTGGCGCACCTGAAAACACTAAGCCCCCACCCCGATTTGGAAGCCTACAACAAAAACGTGGATGCGCACTTCGAAGATAATTTTCAAGCGGTTACCCAAAAATATACCCCTTTCGATGCGGTGAGAATAGCTTCTTTGAAGAAAGAAATCAACACAGTAAACCACGTTATTGACAAATTGGACGAACCCTTCGCCACATTATTGCGCGAAAGCCTTGCCAATTATGCCGAGCACGTAAAAAAAGCCAACAGGTCTATTTTTGAGGACTTCTTATTCCCATTTCCTCTGCAGGGAATAACTGACTAACCCGATTGCCCCCCTCCAAAACCAATACCCGGCCCATAAGGAACGGTACTACCCAAATAAGCCGGCAATGCCGCTTGTAGCTATGTGCACGAACCCTCCGGACTGTAGTATAGGCAGCCATATGCACATTTCTGCTAAAATAGTGGCACTGGGTATGTTTGTAGCAGCGGATGCCTGATTAATGGCATCAGTAAGCGGCTGGGGTGTTTGGCAGGCAACCAGGAATTCATATTGCCAATCATTTATTTCCAACATTGACGGGCGGTAATTCATCCGGCTTACAGCCAGGTAAGTAGGCAACGGGTACGGCACCTCGTATGGCTCGTCATGGTGCAGTTGCTCAAATAACTGCTTGACCGGAAAGCTCAATTGCACCAAACGAAGGCATTCAGGTGTGGAAACAGCCAGTTCGTGGGCGCTGAACAGGATATCTTCGGGCGATATTTCCGACTGGCTTCCTGCAAGTTCTTCCAAACCTTTCGCCCTCAACGATTCGCTCCTTGCCCGTTCCGCCCGAGCTATTTCGATAGGCAAATCCAGATAAATGCTTTGTTCATCATTTTCATCAATATGTTTTGGGCGAGTAGCTTCCAGGAAACGGATAAATGTGCTGCCAAGGTCATATAAAGAATAAGATGTAGATGGGCTCCACATCAGCGATGCATTGGCAAAATGGGTGAATACTTCCTCACCCATAAATTTCTGCAATACCGGGAAATCCGCGCTCAGGCACTCAAACAGCCGCATCACGTAGCCCGATGTGTACACGTGCATGCGGGAATAAATAGAAACATCGCGGGTTTCAGCCACCACATCATTAATATCCAGATGGTAAAGGCTGCCCGCCTTCTGCAACTTAAACTGCATATTGCCCTGGGTAGTAATCACCTCATTCATCCAGCGCTGTAGCTGCACAGTACCAGGGTTATTCATATTGCGCCTCCAGTTGAAAGTGTACAGGGTTAGAAACAGGGAGCGTATCCGTTGCCTGTATAGGCACTTCAGGTAGGCCCATATCCCCTTTTAATACTTTTTTAGCTTTGAACAGTTCTGCAACCAGTTCATCGTACTCGGGTATATTGGCATCCCATTCCAGCAAGGTACTTACACCGCCTGTAAGCTCGTGTGCGAGTTTATACAGTTGCCATACCTTGTGCGGTACAGGCTGGTCGTGCGTGTCAACCAGCAATGCGCCATAGTCGGTGGGGCCTGCTATGTGCATCTGCACCACATGCTCGGCCGGGATATTGCGTATATAATGCTCCGCATCAAAACCATGGTTGTGCGCAGAAACAAATACATTATTTACATCCAGCAGCAGGCCGCAGCCTGTGGTTTTAGCAAGCGAAGCCAGAAACTCCCATTCGGGCATTTCTGATGCCTTAAATTCAAGGTAGGAGGATGGGTTTTCCAGTATGAGCGGGCGCTTCAGGTAATTCTGAACCTGGTCTACCCTATCAGCAACATGCTTCAGGCTTTCATAGGTAAGCGGCATTGGCAGCAGGTCGTGGGTATTAATGCCCATTACCCCTGTCCAGCACAGGTGGTCCGATACCCACATAGGCTCTATTTCCTCAGCCAGCGTTTTCAGCTTTTTAAGGTATTCCATATTTAGCGGGTCGGTACTGCCTATTGACATTGATACGCCATGCATTACCACCGGCACCTGCTGGCGCACGTGGTGCAGCACATGGCGCACAAACCCATAATCATCCATGTAGTTCTCACTGATTATTTCAAACCAGTCCACCTGCGGTGGGTTATTCAGTAAATGGTGGAAGTGTTTATTCCTTAAACCTACTCCCAGGCCAAGGTCAGGCAGGCCGAGGCGCGAGGTAATTTTGTCGTTCATTAGTTCCGTGTTTACAACGTTGTAACCTTACTATAGTGGCCGGTTTTCGCGCGGTAGCGCTAGTGTTAAAGCCAGAAAAATAAAAGCCTAAGCTAAAGATAGCAAAGGCGCAACCTAAACATGAAATTTGTTTTGCTATTTTACCCTTTCGGGTGTAGCGGGGTTATTTCCATGCACGATTGCGCCTTTGCGCTAACTATTAATCATTCTATATTCCCCTATGTTGAAGGAGGGAAAGCCAAACGGATATCGCTTGGTTTTGGCTTGGCCGGTATAGGCCTGTTCCTAGCCTGCAACACTGCAATATAGGCATTCCATGCAGTATCATAAACCATCTCGCCGGTAGTGTAGGCCATGGTATTAATAGGTACTGGCTGGAAGTTGGTGCCTATAAAGTTGAATATTTCCATCTTGCCTTCTGGCGAGTTGCCATCGGGAGGCGCAGGGTAAATCTGCGACGCAGATATAGGCACTGCACAGCCGCCATTGGTAGCACAGCTATTGGCCGATGGGGCACTGTAATAAACCGGCCCGGTAGGTGCTGGTGCGCCACAGTTGCCTGGTGTTGGTGCGCCGCAATTGCTAGGCGAAGGCCCTCCGCAAAGTACCTTGTCTTTGGGTACATCGCCCGGTGTCATGCTCCTCATGGCCACCATTTTAGATTTAGAGCCGCAGCCTGATGATGGCTGCGCTGGTGCCCCACAAGCCGATGGCTTGCCGGAAGCGCCACAGCCTGCACCATGTGCATGGGCTGAAGCACTAGCCCCGCCTGCTGACTGCGAAGGTGCGCCACAGCCTGAGCCGCTGCCACCGCAGCTGCCGCCGCCGTTTACATTTTGTACAAAACCGCAACCGCCTTCGGCCGCACAGGTATTAGAACCCTTACAGGTATGGAATACCTGCATAGCAGCACAGTTAGCAGGGTTTTCAGGGTTATTGGCATCAAGGTTCATACCCTGGCAGGCATGGTATAATATGCCCGGTGTTTTAGGGGTAACGCCCAGCGCCAGGTTAGGCGCTTTACCAAAAATAGCCCAGCAAAGGGACATCCTGTCGCCCGAGCCGCCCATTGATGGGAAGGGGAAGGTAGCCGTTTTGCCATTCCAATAGTCGTTAAGCACTGACGTAACGCCTTTTATAGCGCCTGCAACTACCTGGCTCAGCATAGTGAAGTTGTTAGCAGCATCATTAGCTTTCAGGCGGTTAAGGGCGCCTGCTACATCTTCGGCTGGTGGTATAGGGTACTTATTTTTAACAGCATCAGCATTTTGCAGCATTGCTGCATCCCACTTTTTACCGTCCTTGTGCCACTGTTCCCATGTGTACAATTCACCCGCATCAAACAGCTCTTTTACAAAAGTGAATGTTTCAAAATGGTCCATTTTGCCAAATTTCACCCTGGCAGCAGCATCGCGCGACTTACCTTCTTGCAAAACGCCCTTATCATTATAAGTTGGGTAGTCTTTTTCGAGTGCTTCAGCATCAGGCTGGTAGTTAGGTTTTACTGCCATCAGCATTGGCTTAGGCGGGGCCGCCTTCATCAATAAGAAAGACATTTCGCGCAGTTCAGGAATAACGCCCTTCCCTTCGCCCTGGTCGGTAATGCCACGAATCATGTCTATCACCTGGCTCAGTGCAGCATCCTGTTTATCACCGGTTATGGTATTGGCCATTGTCGGGTATTCGGGATAATGCGATGGAGGGGTATTAGCATTAAACACATCCCTTTGCAGGCTGTTTGCCTGGAATACGTTGTCCCACAATGTGGTTTCATCGTCATACTTCAGCGTAAGGTAAAGGAACAATGCTTTGTACATATACCCTATTGACCCAAACATTGGCAGGTCGCTTTCAGTATTCTTAGGTTTCCAGTCGGCAAAAGGTACTACCGGGAAGTATTTGCTTTTGTTTTTCAGGATTGCTTCCGCAGCTTCTTCTGTTTCTTCAATAGCCAGGAACAAATCAAGCTGGTTTTTGTTAACCGCGCCAATATCTACCTTTATTTTATTGTAAGGCGCCTTAGCATCTTTCAAATCAAGTATGTGCGGTATCACGGTATTAGTAGGCCCATAGCAGGTCCAACCGAAATTTTTATTTTGCAAAGCCTGGCTGGTAAAAGAAGGCGTAACGCCTATCGCCTTGCAGATATTCGAAGCCAGCTGCAGGTGCAGCATCTCAGCAATAAACACACTGAATATGGCATTGAATGCCTTGTCGTTGCCTGTTTTGGGGCTTGCCGTAGTAGCCATGCCTGGCCAGAAACGGCCCAGGTAAAAATCGTTTTTACCAGTTATCTGGTGTGTGCCCTGCAACGAATACAATGAAGTCATGTACAGTGGGATCGTGAATAATTCCACATTTACAGCAGCCTGTGCTATTGCAAACAATGCCGATTTATCGGTTGCCAGCAAATCTTTGCTGCGCCCCGTAATCTGTTGAAATGCCTCTGTTTTTGCCATTGATAGTTGTATGTTTTAGTGAAAAAATGAAATTTGCTTATTGAGATCGTGCGGGTATGCTATAAAGGTGAAATAACACCTCCTGTCAATTAAAACAGGTAAACAAATTGTGTAACAACCAATAAATAAATTATTTACACAATATTTTTACCAGCAAGTAACAGAAGTTCGTATTATTTATCTTTTTTCAGTAACAAGATAAAAACAATATTGCAATTGTCAACCTTTATTTTGGCGCTTAGCTCGGAAAATGCAAAAAATGCGTAGAAATACGCTCCCTAATTGC
>CANBTK010000014.1 GCA_947372365.1 Flavipsychrobacter stenotrophus
ATTAGATTTGAGGGGTAAGCACAAGTTTGCTGGTGTCAAGCCCCTTTTCTTTTAATTCGGCAATAATTTTAGTATAAACAGCGCTTTCCATTCGTGGCGACCGGGAAAGTATCCACAGGTACTTCCTGCTGGGATGGCTTACTACGGCATAGCTGTAATCGTCGGCCAGCGCTATGATCCAGTAACTGGCCCTGAACGGAAAAAAGAATTGCACCTTTAGCTTTGCGTTGCCGGTATTTTTCACAACAAACGCCTTGCCTTTAATATAAGATGGCTTGCCGTCAATGGCGTCCTTATTGCACCTGTTCTCAACAATCAGGTACCCATCATTGGTCATGGTATATTCGGCAGTGGTGCAATGGCACCCCTTCTGAAACCTTTGCGGGAAAGATGCAATTTCATACCACTTTCCCGCATAGCGGCTAACATCTACAAACGGAACCGTTTGCAATTCCTGTGCATTTGAATTGAGTGCCATAGCTATAAAGAACCAAAACGTTATTAAAATACTTTTCATCCGCATTCAGGTTATCGGGCTGTGCCTCCGGCAGTTAGTTGCAGTAAGTAAATATAGGCTAAATAGGGATGGCAAGGCATTTATTTCGCTATGGGGTGTTTGCCTGGCTTGGGTGGTTATAAAAGCTGCGGTTTCGCGCTACTTTCCGATATATTAGTTTAAAGCCATTGCTTGTAGAGGGTTTTAGCTATTTTGCTCCACTATCAAACATCAATGTTGATACATCATGGGGGGCTGGAAAGTGTCCTTTAAAGTAGATTGGCAATAGCTTGAGGAATAATGTCAAATCGTTGTTGTTTAAATTCACCAGGAGGTAAACCTAAATGACTACAGAAGAAAACCTTATCATTAGTTTGGAGCTTTAAGTCGATTAGAAAGTAAATAAAATACCATTGATTCGGATTTCGCCACAAAGCATCGCCAAAGGCTAAATTAGGTTCTTTGTAAACTACTTTTCCACTAAACACCCTTGGAGCTGGAATTTTAATTCGCACACCATTATCCTTGTATATATTTTCGAATATCAGAAAATAATCTCCAACTTGAAGTTGCCGAAATAGGCTTGTCCAATGGGGTCTACCTGGATTTTGAAATCCCCAGCACATGGGAACGCCTCCGCTGGCATTAATTATTGCTGTATTATTAATAAATGGATTTGAAGTCATTGCGTTCAGAACAGAAGTTTCCGGGGGGTAGGCTAGGGTTCCTAAAAAATTGTGAGTTATTGATCTTTCAATATTTTCTCTACTCCCGTTCGAAACAATTAAGCCCATGAATATTTTTTCTAAAAATAACAAAATCATACGTTTCAGCCAACTTTATTATTGCATTCAATATTGATATTTAATTTTATTTACTTTCCGATACAAAACTTACTAAAAATATAATCCAGCTTATCCTCTGTAGTAACCTGCCCTGTGATCTCGCCCAGGTAGTGCAGGCAGCGGCGGATATCGAGGGATATAAGGTCGCCGGGTATGTTGTTGTCCAGCCCGGTTTTGATGCTGTCCAGCGAATTGAGCACTTCTTTTAGCGCGGCATAGTGGCGGGCATTGGTAACTATAGTGCCTTCTTGTTGTATAGCGCCATCTGCCACCAGAGTGTACAGGGCTGCCTTTAGTTCGGTAATGTTTTCTTTGTTTTTGGCGGATATCAGCAGTGCACCAGGTAGTTGCTGTTGCAGGCTTTGCTTTGCTTCGGAGCCAAGGGCATCTACCTTGTTGCCTACTGCAATGTACTTAACGCCACTTTGCTGCAATGCAACCATTGTTTCATCCTCCGTTAACTGCGCATTGCCAGCCGATAATTGTAAACTATCGAAAAGGTACACCACAATATCGGCTTTGTTCATGGCTTCCCTGCTGCGTTCTATGCCCTTTAGCTCTATTGCGTCCTGGCTATGCTCCCTTATGCCAGCAGTGTCTATTAGGCGGAACAGGATGCCGTTAATATTCAGTGCTTCTTCTATGGTATCGCGGGTGGTGCCGGCTATTTCGCTCACTATGGCGCGTTCTTCGTTAAGCAGTGCATTGAGCAGGGTGCTCTTGCCTGCATTGGGCTTGCCTACAATGGCAACACTCACCCCGTTTTTTATCACATTCCCGAGCCTGAAGGAGTCCGCCAGTTGGCGGGTAGCTTCGGTTATTTCATTTATCAGTGCGTAAAACCGGGTGCGGTCGGCAAACTCTACATCCTCCTCACTGAAATCCAATTCCAGTTCTATAAGCGCGCTGAACTGAATGAGGTCATCGCGCATACGGGCAAGGTCGTGGCTGAACCCGCCGCGCAGGGTATGCATAGCTGCCTTGTGTGCGGTATTGCTTTCGCTGGCAATAAGGTCGGCAACAGCTTCGGCCTGTGCAAGGTCCAGCTTGCCATTCAGGAAAGCCCTGAGGGTAAACTCGCCCGGCCGGGCCATGCGTGCGCCATGGCTTACACAGGCATTCACAACCTGCTTAAGTATATAGCCCGAACCATGGCAGCTTATTTCCACAATGTTTTCGCCAGTATAGCTTTTGGGGCCTTTATACAGGCTTACTACTGCCTCATCAATTATCTGCCCGTCAAACACAATTTTGCCAAAGTGCAGTGTATGCGTAGCCTGCGCCGCAAGGCTTTTTCCCGGGAAAATAGCATTGGCAATAGTTATTGCATCGCTGCCACTCAGGCGTATTATGCCTATGGCGCCTTCGCCCGGTGGGGTAGCAATAGCAACTATGGTATCGGTAAGTACGAACATGGGGCGAAATTAGTACTTAGTAGGTAGTATTTAGTACATAGTATTTAGTCGTAAGTTGAGAGCCGTAAGTTGTAAGCCCTGCTGTGGTGTTAAGCTCTAGGCCGCAGTACATATGTACCTGCGTAACGACTATTCTGTGCGATATCTGTGGCCGGTTATAGGCTCACGACTTATGGCTTACTACTTAAGATTGGCTAGCCAACTTACGACTGCCTTGGCTTTTTTCCTAAATTTTCACATTTTCGTATTGCTGTATTTCCGCATTAATCAGTAATCTTGTACAAACGAAATAAAGGCAAATGGAAATTCCGGTTTCAGAACCTGTTAATGAACAAGTAAATAGTACTGCTGAGCCCATCAATATTGATGCTACTGAAGCCATTGGCAAGCTGGTAGCCCATGTGGAAAAGGTGATAAGGGGCAAGCGCAAGCAGATAGAGCTTATTATAACCACTATGCTGGCTGGCGGGCACATACTTATGGAAGATAACCCTGGTACGGGCAAGACGGTTTTGGCGCGTACCCTTGCACAATGCATAAGCGGGGAAAGGGAAGGCGAGCATGTACTGTTCAAGCGCATACAATTTACGCCTGATTTACTGCCTATGGACCTTATAGGCACGCATATTTTTGACGATGCCAATAAGGAGTTCGTTTTTAAGAAAGGCCCGTTGTTTTGCAATGTATTGCTGGCCGATGAGATAAACCGTGCATCGCCCAAGGTGCAGAGCGCCTTGCTGGAAGCCATGGCCGAACAGCAGATAACTGTAGGCGATACAACCCTGAAATTAGAACGCCTGTTCTTTACCATAGCCACACAGAACCCCATTGAAATGGAGGGCACTTACCCGCTGCCTGCTGCCCAGCTTGACCGTTTTTACATGAAAATATATTTCGGTTATGTGGACGAAGAAACTGAGCTGAATATCTACCGCGAGTACCTAGATATTGCCCGTAACCTTACCGATATGGAGCAGGTAATGAGCATGAATGATATTATAAACCTGCAGGCGCAGGCGGGGCAGGTTTTTGTGCATGATGAGGTGCTGCGAGGTGTGAGCAACATTGTGCGCCAGACACGCGAACACCAGGATATTTCGCTGGGGGCATCAACCCGTAGCGGTATAGCCTTCCTGAAGTGCCTGCGCGCGTATGCACTGGTAAAGGGCCGTACTTATGTTATAGAGGACGATGTTAAGGATATTGCCCGCGCTGTGCTGGAGCACCGCCTTATTTACCGCAATAAGGATGGGAAACTGAAAGCCCTTGATGGCATTATTAATAAAGAAACCGACAGGCTGGCTAAGCTAAAGCTATATTAACCAGTTGCTGGTATAAGGCAACTACTGCTAAATGAAACAGGCTGCAACCATATGGTGCAGCCTGTTTCATTTATATCATTTAACTGATCTTTTTTATTTGCCATCGGTAGATGGGGCTGGTGGTATTGCAGGGCCTGCATCGCCACTTGGCTCGTCAGCTGTTTTTTCAATTTTATCAAATTCAAACATCAGCGTGAAACGCAGGGTATTTGAAAGTGGGTTGCGGGTAATGCCGCTGCCTTGTGGAACAAGGTAAGATGCATTCAGCTGGAATACGTTGTAGCGTACACCAATGCCGCAGGTAAGGTACTGGCGGTCACCGTTAAGCTTGTCTTCGTAAAAATAACCCGCCCTAACAGCAAACTGGTTCTGGTACCAGTACTCAAGGCCTAAAGAAAGGTCTAGTTTTTTCAGCTGGTCGCCCTTGCCGAATGAAGAAAACACGCCACTAACTACTGATACCTGAGTATCGGAGCCATTAAGGGCTGGTACTAAAAGCTTATTAACATCAAGCGCAACAGTAAATTTATTGTAGGCATCAAAGTCGGTTGTGTAGGCAGCACCCAGGCCGAGGTTCATCGGTATGAAATCCTTCCTGCTTGAGTTGTAAGATATCTTAGTGCCTAAGTTGCTTATTACGCCGCCGAAGCTCAATGTGCGTGATTTGCCGTCTTCCAGCTCTTTCTTTTTAGTGTAGTAAACGCCTACATCGGCACTTACTGCATTGCCTGGCTTGTAGTTATTGCCCGGGCTGTAATTAACGCCTGACGCTATAGCTGAGTGGATATACCTGAAGCTAAGGCCGGTAGATAAGTACTCTGACAGTTTACGGGAATAACCGAGGTCAAAAGAATATTCGCGTGGCATGCCTGTACCGTTTGGCTCGCCGGTAATAGAGGTGTAATTGATGTTACCCAGCGAAAAGTAGCGCATTGACGCACTTATGGCCTGGCTGTTGTCTTTACCAAATTTGGCATAGCCTGCTATGTAGGCGAGGAAGATATCTGGCACCAGGTCTTTAAGCCATGGTGTATAGGTAGCCGATACACCATAGTTTTTTTCAGTGAAAGGTATTTTGGCGACATTCCAGTACTGTGCATTGGCATCAGGGGATATTGCAATCCCTACATCGCCCATAGCGCCTGAACGAGCGTCAGGTGTTATCCTTAAAAAAGGTACCGCTGTTGTAACGAATGTGGCGTTTGTGCCGTTAATATTGGTTGTGGCTGTAGTTTTAGCGGCTTGTGCAGAAACCTCATGGGTGCTGAGCGCTGCTAGTATTGATAAGCCTACTATCGCAAAGTGTTTTGCCATTTTGTTATTATTAAATATAATTAATGTTTTGCAAAAATATTCCTTTTTACCCAGCCATGCAATTATTCTTGGCGGGTTTTATGAGGTATTAACGCACAATTACCAGCTTTTGGTATGCAGTGGCCTTAAAACCTTTGTCAGTTTCTATATTTAATTTATAGACATAAATTCCGGAAGGTAGTGGGTTTCCGTAATTGTCGCTGCCGTCCCATGTTATTTCAGTGCTGCGGCTGTTGCCTGCCACAAAGCTCTCTTTTATGGTTTTTACAAGCATGCCAGCGGTGTTATATACTAATACCTGGGCTGTCATCTGCTCATCGGGGTGGTTGTGCTCAAAAACAAAATGAGTGCTGTTGGCGAATGGGTTAGGGTAGTTGCCCAGGTTTTCTATAGCCACTACCTGGCCATTTACCACTTCAAAATCAACCGAACCTTCACCTGAATTATTGTTAACGTCCCATGCTTTTACATTAATGGTATGTTTTCCATCGGCCAGCCCGGTTATAGGAAAGTGTACAAACCCTGCCTGGTAAGTATTAGGGGCTGTTTCGTAGTAGTCGTTAAGTACATATGGCTGTTCTATATTGCCATCAAGCACCGCTGTAAGGTTGTGCCCTATGCTGAAGCCCGATACATTGATGCCGGTTACCGAGTGCAGGGATACAAACAACGCAGTATTAGTACCGGTAATGCCGCCATTAATAAACAGGCTGTCATTAATATAAGCATGTACTACAGGTGGCTCGGTATTGGTGATAGGGTGGCTGGAGAACCCGCCTATGCTAAGCGTAGTATCGGCTCCGGCTGCATCAATATCCCCGTTTTCGGCATACGTGCTTATTTTGCCCTTGCCAATAAAGTAATTAATGTCTTTGGGCGTTATGAAAGTAAGGCTGAACAGGCCATTGGTTACCGAAACCTTGCCTTTGTATATCAGATTGTCCTGCAGCTTAAAGGTGCGGTTGGTATGGTCGTAGCAATTTACGGTTATGCTCCTTGCTTTGTCGTAAAACGAAACGGTAAGCGTACCATTGAAGCCTGTAAGGGTTTGGTTGTTATTATCCCTTATGCTGCCATTAATGATATATTTGCCCAGCGCTTTAATACTGTCGGTAATAGCCAGTGTGGCGCCATCGCGTACACTGTCGGTAACCACATTGTACTTAGGGAAATCGGGGGTAAGGGCAGGGTCGCCAAGCAACACAAACTTCCTGTAGTTGGCCATTTCGTCAGAACTGTGGGAAATAAGGTAGGCACTGTTTTTACCAATCCTGCAGGCATCGCCAAAGGTATTCCAGTGGCCATCAGGGTTTTTGGTGAACTGGGCTTCTATAAAATGCTGGTTCATAGGGGTATTAAAGCCTGCAAACACGGCCCCGGTAGTGGTTACCATGGCAATAGCCCCGCCACCTTCGCGCAGCATAATAGCTTCAGCAAGCGATACGAATTGCGGGTGGTCATACTGCCCGAAGTCGCAGGTTGCCGTGGTCATGAACGGCAGCATATTGGCATTGTTCCAGTTATTAACATCGTCGGAAGTAAGTATGCGCTCGCCTGTCCATACCTGAGGGTTGCCATGGCCATTATAATTAACCATAAACGTGCCTTTAAATATCTGCTCGTTGATGGCGGCGTTGGCATTCGGGCAGCGGGTGCCGGCAGGGGTAGATATTACCGGTATGGCATTTACATATACCTTTTGCAGGTTATACAGGTTTTTTCCCGATTGGGTAACCTGCGTGCCCATAGTTTCGGCATCATCCATATGGTTGCCTGCACCGTCATTATCGTCGGCGGCAAACATCGCCGATGTGCGCCATGGCCCAAGGGTTGCGGGCGACTGGTAGTTGATAATCTTATTAGCTGCAATCATGGCATCGGTTGCATTCCTTGCTGGTATGCGGCCAATACCAATATCCAGGGCATTGATAATGTTGCTGTTTTCGGAATTCTCATTGTCGTCAAGGAAGCCAAAAAAGTCGTCGCTCAAAAAGCTGGACAGGTCGCTGGAATCGTTAGCGGCTTCGAAGGTGGGCACTAAATTACAATTGTTAGGCAGCCTGTTTTTATAATCATAGGATGCGCTACCCAGCAACATCAGGTATTTAGGCATTTTTGTACTGTCTGTGCCAGCCCTGTCATAGAACATTTTTGCAAAGTCACGCATAGCGCTTATATCCTGGCTGCCAGACGAAAATTCATTAAAGACTTCGGTAGTAGTAGCTATTGCTACGCGCATATTGTCGTGGCTGTGGTGGTAATTTCCTATTTTATTGGCAGCGTCAATAAACCCGGGGTAGGTGACAATAATTAAGTCGGCTGTACCCATGCCGTGCAGGTTTTGATTATTTACCGTACCTATATACTTTGGTGTATATAAGTTAGAGTTGTTCATCGCTGCAAACTCGTGCAGGTAACTGGCATCCTGGGCAAAAGAATACCCGCTACTGCCCAGCGAGCCCTGCATTTGCACGGGCACCTGCGGGTTGGTAACATCCCATATCCGGGTATCGCTATTAGCCGAAGCGAGGGTATAACCAGCTATTTTGCCAGCGCCCACTGTCTGCCAATCCCTGAAACTGAGCTGGCTGCCGGTAATGGAAAGCGGCCTGCGGCCAAAGATTTCGATATAGTCAAGGTAGCCATGGCTGGCGGCATCGCTTGGCGAAGGAATGAAATTAATACCGATACTTGCTGTACTTGAGTTGCAGGCTGAGGTAAACGTAGGGAAGGCATGTGTCATTAAAACATCGCCAAGGGTGACGTTTGCAAAATCAACGCTGCCCATTGTGCTGCCATTCAGCGTTACATTAAAAGAGCTGCCCGGCGATTGTTGCGTGGCAGCCATAGACACTTTACAGGTAAGCTGCGATATGTTATCGCCAAGGTCAAAAGTAAATGTTTGGGAATTGCTGGCTGCTTCGGTATAGAATTGTTCGCCATACCACGACTTGCCGTAAGAGGTTGGGTTGATAAGGTCGTTTTCCCGTGCGTCGTAATAATTAAAACCGCTGGCCGTAACATTGGGCGTTGGCACAGCCGCTTGCTGCTGTATGCGCAGCCCCTGGCCTTTGTCTACATTTATGAAATAATAAGCAGTATCTGAGTAAAGGTTTTTTACATGCGTAAACCTTTGATTCACGCTGTCTTTATGCCACCCGGTAGGGCCAACAGCATAAAAAACAGCATAATCGCCTGAATTAAAAGCATTATCGCCGCCATCATTTACATAAATAGCATTTTCAGTAAGGTCTTTAAGGCGCGGTACGGCATTGTTTTCCGAAAGCATATTGCCACCATTGCCGTATACCCGTATGTTAGCGGGGTTTAGTGTGGCTGCATTGATGCCCAAAGACGTGAAGAAGTTATAGTCAAGCTTATAAAAGCCAGTTTGGGTAACAGCTATTTTATACCATGTACCTGTGGCCAAAACGGAAGTGGTGGCATCAGTGGTAGTTTTACCGGTACTTTTTACGTCAACCGTGGGCTGCTCAGTAACATCAATATCAAAACTGCTTAATTGTTTATAGGTTCCGGGTTGCACACCATTATTAAAAACGGGCACCCTCACCACCACAAAAGGCCTTTTGCGGTCCATGCCCAGCAGTGCCTGAAATTGGGTTGCATCGGCAGGCTTCACATTTTTTGGCAGGTTGGCATTATCAGCATAGGCTATGCCGGATAGGGTGATGGTGGGCATAGCATACTTAGTGAGCCACATTTTTTTAACAACGAACCCTTCACTGATATCTTTGCCTGCTATTATATAGGTATCGGTTTTTGCAAAAGCTGGCACCGATAAGGTAAGCAAGGTAAAAACGAAGGCCGAAAAATTAATCGCTATTTTTTTCATCTATTTATGATGGTTGGGGGAAGTTTAGTTGCAAGAAATAAAAATCCATTTTTCAAAGTTAACCTAACTTTGGTTAAAAAACTGTTGAAAAGGGCGGATGTAACATCATAACAACGTAAAATTTTGATGTATATTTCATAAGATGTGGATAAAAATTTAACGGTTTTTTGTTTTTCTGCGGCGAATGCTTGAAACTTTCAAAAGAAAGTACTAACATTGTTCCTTCTTTTAGGGTTTATCAATCGAATACTGTTAAATATTTTAGTTTACTTATGAAACGAAAACTATTAGGAATATCCTTGCTTTGCGTTGGGGCTAGTACCTTTTTCTCTGCCTGCGAATCTGCGTCACGCAAGAAAGGAAGGGGCGACGGTGTATCTCCTGTTACCGGCTGGTTTTATAATGATTCCAAGTACGGCGGCTATGATGTAACTGAATATCCCGGCCAGCAGACTCCTGTAGGTATGGTGTTGATTCAGGGTGGTAGGTTTACTATGGGTGCGAATGATGACGAAATGGCCACTCTTGACAACAATAATGTGAGGCGCACAGTTTCTGTTTCTTCATTTTATATGGATGAAACTGAAGTTGCTAACGTTAGTTACCGTGAATACCTGTACTGGCTTGGCCGTGCATATGCCAATGACTTACCTGAAATAGTTTCTGCTGCACTTCCTGACTCAACAGTATGGCGTTCGCCACTTGGGTACAACGAAGTTTATGTAAAAAGCTACCTAAGGCACCGTGCATATAACGACTACCCGGTAGTAGGCGTAAACTGGTATCAGGTAAACGATTTCTGTAAATGGCGTACTGACCGCGTGAATGAGTTTTTGCTTATTCAGCAAGGGGCACTCAGGCCAAACTGGAACCAAACCGGTGAGGATGTATTTACAACTGAAACTTATCAAAACGCAACTTATCAGGGTACTAATGGTGGTAACCTGAAGCGTGACCTGGATAAAAATGGTGCAGGCACACGTAACTACACACAGTCTGACGGTATATTCATGCCTGACTTCCGTTTACCAACAGAAGCTGAGTGGGAATACGCAGCACTCGGTATTGTAGGTAACAACCCAGCTCCTGAAACTAAGCGCCGCCGTGGCGAGGAAGTATTTACAGACCGTAATACTTTGCCATGGGGCCCAAGGAATACTGCACGTTATGACATACACAATGCTTACCAGGGCGAAATCATGGGTAACTTCATGAGGGGCAAAGGTGACGTAATGGGTGTTGCTGGTGCGCTTAATGATAACGCTGACATCACTGCTCCAGTAAAGAGCTACCAGCCAAACGCATGGGGCTTGTATAACATGGCAGGTAACGTTAACGAGTGGGTATTGGATACTTACCGCCCTAACTCTCACGAAGATGTTGCTGAATTCCGCTCATTCCGTGGTAACGATTACATGAGGCCTCAGTTCCAGGAAGATGGTACAGTTGAAGAAAGGGACAGCACCGGCCACATACCTTACCAAAGGGTTACTGCTGCTGAGATTATGGCAACTGGCAGGTACACTACACGTAGCGCAAACCTTCACGGTTATAAAGACGGTGATACGTCTTACGCTGGTGGCGGTATGATTCATGGTTTCTACAAATATGGAGAAAACTCGCTTGTCAACGATTCTACCAAAGTTTACAAAGGTGGTTCATGGGCTGACCGTGCTTATTGGTTATCTCCAGGCACACGCCGTTACATGCAGGGTAACTTAGCTAGCAACACTATCGGTTTCCGTTGCGTAGTTGACCGCCTTGGTAGCCCAAGTGGCAACAATGAGCCAGCAGGCAATAGCTTCGGCGCATTCAAAAAACACAAAAGGTAAACCATTACTGAATATAATTTTATTAGCCCCTTTCCGAAAAGAAAGGGGTTAATTATTTTTAGCCTAAAATAGTTTAACGTGGAACTGCCAGAATTATACAAAATATACCTCCAGCACCCGCAGATAGAGACGGATACGAGAAAGCTGCAGCCCGGGGTTATTTACTTTGCCCTGAGCGGCCCCAACTTCGATGGCAATACCTTTGCAGCCGAAGCTCTGGCGAAAGGCGCTGCCTATGTAGTTATGGATAACCCGGCATTGGCAACTGATGCACGGTGCATTGTGGTGCCCGATGTACTGCAAACCCTGCAGCAGCTGGCTAAGTACCACAGGCAGCAATTCAGCATCCCTTTTATAGCCATTACAGGCTCTAATGGCAAGACAACCACTAAAGAGCTTATTGCGGCTGTACTGGGCAAGAAATACGTAACTTATGCCACTACCGGCAACCTCAATAACCACATTGGCGTGCCACTGACCCTGCTGAAAATAAAGGCGGATGCAGGGATGGCTATTATAGAAATGGGTGCCAACCACCAAAAGGAAATAGCCTCTTACTGCGAAATTGCGTTGCCCGATTATGGCCTTATTACCAACTGCGGCAAGGCGCACATAGAGGGCTTTGGTGGCATAGAGGGCGTAAGGAAAGGCAAGGGCGAGCTGTTTGATTTTTTGCGCGCAAACGGTGGGCTAGTATTCAGGAATACCAGCCTGGAATACCTGGATGGCATGGCAAAAGGCATAGCCAGCCAGGTTACTTATGGCACAGATAATGCCACGTATTTAGGCCGCCCGGTGATGGACGGAGTCTTCCTTAAAGTGGAATTAGGGGGCAATGAAGAAACTACAATCAATACTAACCTGGTAGGTGAATATAACTTCCCTAATGTAATGGCGGCAGTAGCCGTGGGCCGGCACTTTGGGGTGCCTGTAGCAGATATTAAGGCAGCAATAGAGGCGTATAACCCCGATAACAGCCGCTCGCAATACCTGCAGAAGGGCAGCAATACCTTCATAATGGATGCCTATAATGCCAACCCCACCAGCATGAGGGCGGCCATACTGAATTTTGCCAATGCAGCACTCCCTAATAAGGCCTTGTGGATTGGCGGCATGAAGGAGATGGGCACCGCCGAACAGGAAGAGCACCAGCAACTGGTAGCCCTTATTGCCAGCTATACCTGGCAAAGCGTAATACTGGTAGGCAAGGAATTTAAAGGGCTGCAGGGCAGCTACCCATGGTTTGAAACATCGGCCGAAGCAGCTGCGTTCATCCATACCCACCCACCCCAAAACAGCTCTATACTCGTAAAGGGTTCAAGGGGCAGTAAAATGGAGTTGATGGTGAGTTAGCCTCCCCTGGCCCCTCCCATGGAGGGGAATAGCTATGCTGCGTGTTATCGGGTGCCTCACAAATTGGGGGTTTTTTGTTTGGGGTGTTTTCGCGCAGAGGAGCGCAAAGTTTTGCGCAGAGGGTCGCAGAGGGTGGGGGCGTTTGGGTGCCTGCCACTTGATCAGATCCTTCGCTA
>CANBTK010000015.1 GCA_947372365.1 Flavipsychrobacter stenotrophus
ACGCCCAGCACATTTCCTTTTTCGTCTTTATATACCGATGCATTGTAAAGTACATCGGTCAGTTTCCCGTCTTTATGTTTTATAGTCAGCGGGTAGTTGGCCACAAAGCCTTCTTCAAATACCTGCCGGTAACCTTCGCGCGCCTTGCCTGCCTCGGTAAAATAGTCACTGAAATCGGTGCCTGTAAGCTCTTCCCTCCCTACGCCGGTTATGCCTATCAGTGCCTTGTTTACATCTGTTATTTTGCCCTCTGCACTTATGGTAACCAAGGGGTCTAAGCTGGCTTCAATTAGGTTGCGGGCATATGATGCTTTTTTCTTTTCGGTTATGTCGCGGGCAATTTTTGAAACACCAATTAAATTGCCCTCTTTATCCCGTATGGCCGAAACCGTTAGCGATACATTTATGAGTTGCCCGCCTTTTTTGTGGCGTATCGTTTCGTGTTGCTCTACTGTTTCGTTCCTGCCTACCTTATCAAGTATAGCAAACCCCTCGGCTGCATATTCAGAGGGTATGATGATGGATATATTTTGCTTGATGGCTTCTTCTGCGGAGTACCCAAACATTTTTTCAGCGCCTTTGTTCCAGCTTTTTATAGTGCCATCAAGTGTTTTGCTGATAATTGCATCATCCGAAAACTGTACGATGGCTGCCAGTTGCAGCAATTTTTCTTCCACATTTTTACTTTCGGTTATATCAATAAATGACGATAGGGCATATTTCCTCCCGGCTATTTCCATTAATTGCACCGACAGTTGCGACCAAAAGGTGCTGCCATCTTTTTTCCGTATTGAATAGCTTTCATTGTTAAGGCCGCCTTGTTTTAGCAAAGTGGATTTGATATGGTCCCTATTTACCTGTGAGGCAAGGTTAGCTTCCAGCGATGTCTTGCCTAAGATGTCTTTTTTTGTATAGCCAGTAACAGCAAGGAAAGATTTATTAGCATACTGGATACAGGTAGTTTCCAAATCTGTGAATGTCATGCCAATAGCATTATTTTCAATGATGTTGAAAAACCAGTTCCCCGATTTTGTTAACTCGTCAATAAATTCCTTTTCCTTCATTTCGTCGTGGGGTTTGTTTTTAGTTGCCAACTTCCTCCAGGGGGCTCCTGCGTTTGTCCTTTAGTTGTTTAAAGTGGGTAGGGGTAAGCCCGGTTATTTTTTTAAACTGTGTGGACAAGTGTGCAACGCTGCTGTAGTTCATCTTCCACGCTATTTCCGAAATGTTCAGTTCGTCATATATTATTAGTTCCTTTATGCGCTCCACTTTGTGCCGTATAAGGAATTGTTCTATTGTAGTGCCCTGCACTTCCGAAAAGAGGTTGGAGAGGTAGGTGTAATCATGGTTTAGTTTTTCGCTGAGGTAGTTTGAAAATTTGATTTTCATTTCGCCATCGGAATAATGCACCATCTCTATGATTACGTTCTTGATTTTCTCTATAAGGATGGCCCTGCGGTCATCCATCAGTTCCAGCCCTGTGTCTAACAGCCCGGTTTTTAGTAGTTCGCGTTGTGCAGGCGTAATGGTTTCCATTATTTCAACTTCGCCTAGTTCCACTACAATGTAATGGAGGCCGAGTTTTTTCAACTCTTCCTTCACCATCATTTTGCAACGCGTACTTACCATGTATTTGATAAATAATTTCAAAATAGATTTTTTAAAAACAGGTTAAGCGAAGTTGCGGAGGATAATTTCGGCATCGTTATACAACTTTTGCAATAGTTATATAATTCACACATTTTAGCCGTTGGTGTAGTTTGGGGTGGGTTTCAACGGGCTCGCCCAGCTATTCAAAGATAGGCTTTTAATGCGGCATGCTCATCACGCTATTCAGGGCTTTGTTATTTATACCGGCATTCTTTTTGAGCGTGGCTTGAATAGGTATATATGTTGTTGAATAGTTAAATTTTAATATAAATTTTGTTTTATTTAGTTTGTGTATATTTTATATATTATAAGGGACGTATTTCGTGTTTTGCTGCGGTAAATGTGGTTTGCCTTATGCCGGGATGTATTTTCTTTAAAGAATAGGATCTGGGTAACGCACTTTTTTGGGTGGTTTAATTCAAGGTATAAAAGCATCTTTTGTAGGTATAAAGGCCTAATTATGTTTGGTTTTTTCTTGTTTTTTTAAGTATTGGTTGTAGTGCTTATACCGCAGCCATGGCATGTGTTGCTGTATTTTTACAGTTATTTGTTGTATTTGTAAAAACTCGATTAATTCAATAGTCGTTAACGGGTGTTTTCTATTAACTTTTAGATAATAAATAAAATATCTGGTATTTATATTGATTTTGTGCACAGCATACCCTATCTTACATAACGAAAAAATTTCTTTTCCTTAACACTTTATTTATGAAGAAAGTCTACCTATCCCTGCTTTTTTGCCTGTTGGCTGCAACGGCTTTTTGTACTACGGTTACCATCTGGTCAACAGGCGCTGCAAACAGTTTTGCGACGGGTAATATTGCCGGCCTTGGCTCAGGGTCGGGTACACTAACACGGGCCGATAACTTCATTATAGTGCAGGATTTCAGGCCTGCATCGTCAACGCTGGCAGTTAATAAAGGCTATGCGGTGTTTGACCTGAGCACTATCCCTGCCGGGTCTACTATTACCAGTGTTACCCTGGGGTGGTACGATAGCACGGTTACCGGCGCACATGCAGCAACTACCACCTATTATATATATGGGTTTCCCGGCGATTTGTCAAAGTGTACCAGTGTGCAGCAACTGAACAATACTATTGAAAACAATAATGGGGTAAATGCTGCATATACTCTTTTTTCCACGACTGCAGCCACTGGTTTCGGTACAGCGGCAGGCAACAATACCCAAACGCTGAGCAACGGTTTTTTTGCCACCAATTCCGGCAGTAAAATATCCGTATGCTGGGCTATGAACGCCAATACGGCTTCGAACTCATTTAAGTATTTTATAACAGGCGAGGTGGGCAGTACGGCAACAACCACAACTACTTACCATGCGCCTTATATAACTGTTAACTATACTGCGCCATCTACCTGTTCCGGTGCGCCTACAGCAGGTACTGCGTCAGTTACACCAGCTTATGGCAATGCAGCTAGTACCCATTTGCTCAGGCTTACCGGGGCTTCATCGGCGGCCGGGCTGAGTTACCAATGGCAGTCGTCGCCTACAGGCACCAGCTCATGGACAAACATAAGCGGGGCAACTACCCCTACCTGGACGTTTACCGGCCTTTCGGCTACTACTTATTACCAGTGCCTGGTTACCTGCGGCAGTACTTCTACGTCTTCGGTTTGCTCGGCGGGCCTGCTTACTGCGTCGTCCTGTTCGCCGCCTTACAGCATCCCTTATTATGCACCCAGCTGGCAAGGTACTACCTACCACTGGGGTAGCATGGTTTTTACCCCTATTATTATAAACGGTGGCAATAGCACAACCCTTATAGATTCTTCACTGGCGTCAGCTACTAGTTATGCCGACCATACTGCCGATATTTATTCGCAAGGCCTTACTTTGTTTAAGGCGAGCCCTTTCAATATATCCATGAGGGCGGGCAACAACACCCCTATGAACGTGCAGGTATGGATAGACTACGATAACAATGGCGTTTTTGTGGCATCAGAAGTATTGGGCGGAGGGGCAATAACAACCGCCGCTACGGTAACCAGCATGACAATGGCGACGGTATCATCTACGGTAGCTACGGGTGCCTACCGTATGAGGATAAGGTCGGTTTACTCCAGCCCTTCCTACCCGTCAATTGACCCATGTACCAACCAGTCGTGGGGCGACTGCCGCGACTACCTTGTTAATATAACCGACCCGCCCCCCGGCGCTACTGCGACACCTTCGCCTTTGGCATTTACAAGTAGCTTTGGGCCTATAACTGTAGGCAGCACATCCGGCTCTTTAAGCACGGCTGTTAATGCTACTTTCCTTCTTCCTACTAGTGGTACTATTACGGTAACTGCACCTGCTAATTTCGCGGTATGCAATACTGCGGGCGGTACTTACGTTTCGTCTTATACAGTATCCTATTCTTCCGCCACTTCCGCGTCTACTGTTTATGTGAAATTCTCGCCTACAGCAGCTATTGCCTATAGCGGTAACGTAACCATAACAGGAGGCGGCATTGCTTCGGCCGTTAACATACCTGTTACGGGCAATGGTGCTGCGGTTTGTTCGGGTACGCCCACAGCGGGCACGGCAGTTGCAAGCCCTACCAGCGGCAACTCTACTTATACGTTTACGCTTACCTGCTCTGGCTACACGGCTTCAGGCGGCATGCAGTTCCAGTGGCAGTCATCGCCCGATAGCAGCAGCTGGAGTGATATTACAGCAGGCTCTACGGCTATTTATACCTTTACAGGTATCAGTACCAGTACCTACTACAGGTGCAGGGTTACCTGTAGCGCATCGGGTTCGTCAGCCAATACTTTCGCAACGTACATACAGTATTTTGCGCCATCAAGCTGCACGCCTACATGGGCAAATGCAACAACCAACTATACTGTAGGTACTGCTACCAACCCGTTTAAAATTAATGGCGCTTCCGGCTCTATTAACGATAATGCTGCACCATCGGCAGGCTATGCCGATAAGTCGGCACTCATGGGCTGCACCCTCAATACTTCGGCAACTTATACCGTTACCGCAGGCAACAGCTATGGCGGGCCAATGAGCTACCAGGTGTGGATTGATTTTAATAATGACGGCGTTTTCCAAACTTCGGAAACAGTAGGTGGCATAAGCACCAACCTTACGGTAGTGCCATTTGCCATTACTATGCCCCCGGCAAGTGCGGCAATTCCTGCAGGCTATTACAGGATGAGGGTTGTAGCGGAATATTATTACCATGCTTACCCTACTATTTTGCCTTGCCCTAACGGCTCATCCACCAATAACTATAACGGTGAGGTGAGGGACTACAAAATATATATTAACCAGGCGCCTGCTGTAACTGTAACGCCAACTGCTATAGGCTTCCCGCCTACAGTGCCCGGCGCAAGCTCCAGTGCGGTAAATGCTACTTTCTCAGCATCCTACCTTAACCCGGCTACAGGCAATATAACAGTAACGGCGCCAGCTAATTTCCAGGTGTTTAATGGAGGTTCATGGGCAACTACTTATGCTATAGGGTATTCCGGTGGCACACTTGGTGCTACTACCGTGCCTTTGCGCTTCAGCCCATCATCTACTGGCACGTTCACTGGTGTGAATGTGGCCTTTACGGGCGGAGGTATCACCACCACAAATATTGCGGTATCAGGCGTTGGGGCTGCTATATGCTCAGGCACACCTGTTGCAGGTACTGCTACTGCCAGCCCATCGGGTGGTTCAGCAGCTACAATAATTACTTTAACCTGCACTGGTTATTCTGCCAGCGGCGGTATCCAGTTTCAGTGGCAGTCATCTGCCGATAGTGTTTCGTGGACTAACGTCAGCGGCGCGACACTTGCCGCCTACACTTATACAGGCCTTAGTACCAGCACTTATTACAGGTGCAATGTTACCTGTAGCGCATCTTCTACAACAACGCCTACTTCGGCTATACGGGTTTGGTATTTAACGCCATCCAGCTGCACGCCTAACTGGCAGTATGCACCTTACTACTATGTAGTAGGCACGGCCACCAACAACTTTAAAGTTACAGGTGCTTCAGGCACAATTGTTGATAACACAGCACCATCAAACGGATATGCCGACTATACAGCAACGCAGGGTTGTACACTTAATGCAGGTGCTACTTATACTGTTACCACGGGTAACCCGGGCACATCAGGCTTCGGTTACCAGGCGTGGCTCGACTTCAATAATGATGGTGTATTCCAAAGCTCTGAAAGCATAGGCGGCATCGCCTCAACATCTTCTTCTACTCAAACGTTCAGTATAGTTATTCCTGCGGGCAGCACAGCTATCCGCCCGGGTGTTTACCGCATGCGTGTAGAATCGGAAAGTAATAACCACTATTACCCAGGCATGCTGCCATGCCCTAACGGAAGCACTACGAGCAACCAGCAGGGCGAGGTACGCGACTACCGCATAACACTGAACGTCAACCCTACGCCTACCGTTTCGCCAGCCAGCGTTACTTTCCCTCCTACAACAGTAGGCACAAGCTCGCCGACTGTAAATGCTGTTTTTTCGGCATTGTACCTGGCTCCAGCCACCGGTAATATTACTGTAACAGCACCTACTAATTTCCAGGTATTTAACCCAACCACTTCAGGCTGGGTAACCAGTTATACAATTGCTTATACGGCCAATACTGTTGCTGCAACAACATTACAATTACAATTTAACCCAACTGCTGCCACTACATACACAGGCACTAACGTTACCATTACGGGCGGTGGCCTCACTACTGTTAATATTGCTGTTACCGGCGTAGGGGCAGCCGTTTGTTCGGGCACGCCAACAGCGGGAACTGCTGCGGCAAGCCCGCTAAGCGGTAACACTGCAACTGCATTTACGCTCACCTGCACCGGCTACTCGGCATCAGGCGGCATTCAGTTCCAGTGGGATGCGTCTTCGGATAGTTCTACATGGTCGGCCATAACAGGGGCAACTTTAGCCAGCTATACTTTTACTGGTATTTCCAGCAATAAATATTACCGTTGCAATGTTACCTGTAGCGCATCTACATTGTCAGCTATAGCCAATACAACTGTAGTGAGGTATTTTGCGCCATCAGGCTGTACGCCAGCATGGTTCAGCCCCGGTAGTAACAACACTTATTCGGTAGGTACGGCAGCCAACCCGTTCAAACTTACGGGTGCGTCCGGCGCTATCAGCGATGCCAATACGGCTAATGCAATAGGGCTTGGTTATTCCGACTATACATCAACCATGGGCTGTACGCTTAATGCAGGTAGTTCCTACGTTTGTACAGCAGGGGCCAACACTACGGGTATTAGTTACCAGGCTTGGATTGACTTCAACGCGGACGGAACTTTTCAGAGTACGGAAACTGTAGGTGGCATCACCCCGTCGACTGCTTTGGCACAAACGTTTACTATCACTATACCTGCAGGTAGCAGCTCTATTACGGCGGGCATATTCAGGATGCGGGTAATGAGCCAGTATTCTGGCTTTGGCGCTCCGGCTTACCCTAGCCAGAACCCTTGCCCAACAGGCGCTAACCCTTATTATTACGGCGACGTACGTGACTATAAGATTACCCTGTATGTGCCTCCGTTCGCAACGGTATCACCAACATCATTAACATTTTCACCAACTACAATAAGTACAAGCTCTACGCCACAAACGGCCAGCTTAACTGGTTCTTACCTTTCGCCGGCGACAGGCAACCTGACAGTAACCGCGCCTGCCGGCTATGCGGTTTCCAGCTCTGGTTCGTCATATGCCAGCAGCTATGTGCTGTCTTATACAGGCGGGGCATCAGCATCAACAGTATATGTACAGTTTAACCCTACGGCAGCCACAACCTACACTGGTAACGTAGCTATTACAGGCGGCGGCATTACTACAGTAAATATTGCTGTTACGGGTACAGGCGCTACAGCCTGCTCTTCAACCCCTACTGCGGGTAGCACGGTGTGCAGCCCTACAACAGGTAGCAGCGGCACTACCTTTACGCTCAGCCTTAGCGGCGCATCTGCATTAGGTGGGCTTACTTACCAGTGGCAATCAGCATCGTCTTCGGGCGGCACTTATACCAACATTACTGGCGCTACTAATGCTACTTATGCTTTCAGTGGTTTAATTGCTACCACCTATTACAAATGCGTGGTTACCTGTACCGCAGGTGGCAGCCCGGCTACATCGTCTTTTGCATCTGCAACTTTTGTACTGCCTACGGCTACGTGTACGCCAGTAAGCGGCAACCCGGGTATTTCATGCACAAGTGTTAATATGAGGTTCTCGTCAGTAAGCGTATCGGGTGAGTCTGGTTCGTCAATTGCCGATGCTTCAGCATGTAACAGCACTGGTTATTTAAACCAGACAGCACTGTCTTGTACTTTCAATAAATCATACTCATATTCCATGACGGTAACGCAGGGGACATCAAACTCCTGTTATACACAATTCTGGATTGATTTTAACAGCGATGGCGCTTTCCAGCCCTCCGAAACAGTGGGTGGTTCATCGACCGCGTTTACTGGTACAAGGGTAATAACCATAACTATCCCTGCTTCAGTGCCCAGTGGTATCTTCCGTATGCGCGGTGTAATGTCGTGGGTGAGCAACCCGGCGGTTTACCCGTCTATTGACCCGTGCCTGCCTGCCAGCTACACCTATGGCGAAGGCCGCGACTATACCGTGAATATTGTGAACCCGGGCCCTACAGCAACAACTACTCCATCATCATTTGATTTTGGCACTATACTTGCCAGCACTACTTCTTCGGCTCTTTCTACATCGCTTTCAGGTTTGTTCCTTTCGCCTACTTCGGGCAACTTAACCGTGAGTGCGCCATCTAACTACCTTATATGCAGCACGCCCTCGGGCACTTATGTCAGTTCGTATACGATAGCTTATACTGCCGGCACTTATACGCTTGGCACGCTGTCGGCTACCAGTGTGTACGCCAAGTTTGTTGCACCATCATCTGTCGGTGTTTATACTGGCAACATCACTGTTACTGGTGGCGGCCTGAGTACAGTTAATATTCCAGTAACTGGTGCCAGCGCCAACCCATGTACGGGTACACCATCGCCTGGCACTGTGATATCAACGCCTTCAAGTGGTGTTTCCGGCACCTCATTTGGGATGTCTTTATCAGGCGCGTCAGTAGGCCTGAGTATTGTGTACCAGTGGCAGTCATCGGTTACGGGTACCGCTGGTACCATCAGTAATATTACAGGTGCTACCAACCCGACTTATACAGCGGCTGGCATTACTACAAGCACTTACTTCCAGTGCATCGTTACCTGCGGCAATTCGGGCATTTCGTCTACGTCAGCACCCATATTTATACCAGTATGGTGCCAGCCAACATTTGCTACTTCATCGGCATGTGGTATGGGCATTATAGTGGCCAATGCTGCCAGCCATTTCAAATTAAATGGCAGTACTGGTTTCATTAATGATTCCGGGGCATGTGGCAGCAACTATACCAATAACTACGCAACAATGAGCTGTACGCTCAACTCTGGCACCAGCTATACTTATACCACGGGTGGCGGCGGCTCCATAGGTTATGGGGTGAGTGAACAAATATGGATTGACTTCAACAATGACGGTACATTCCAGTCAACAGAAAGCGTAGGTGGCATCACGAATTTCTCTGCTACTACAGCCAGCCCTACGGGCACCATTACGATACCAGCAGGCAGCGCGTCCATAGCCCCCGGCACTTACCGTATGCGTGTGGAAGTAATAAACCCCGGCACCGGCTACCCGGCCATGAACCCTTGCCCGGATGGTACATCGGCCTATAACTATGGCGAAGTAAGGGATTATAAAGTTACGCTTAACGTGCCGCCTATCGGCTCCGTAAGCCCGGCCTCACTGCCATTCCCTATTACTACAACAGGCACAAGCTCTGGTACTTTGTTATCATCTTTATCAGCTTTATACCTTAGCCCTGCATCAGGCAGCCTTACGGTTACGGCGCCATCAACTTTCGATGTTTTTGATGGTACCTCATGGGTAAGTTCTTATTCAATCGCATACTCAGGCCCGGTTACGTCTGCTATACTTGTCAGGTTTAGCCCCGTGGCTGCTGCTGCATCATCAGGCAATGTTACCGTTACTGGTGGCGGGTTAAGTACGCTTAATATTGCTGTTACCGGTACAGGCGCAGCTATATGCAGCGGCACCCCATCGGCAGGCGTAGCCAGTGTGAGCCCGGGCTCCGGCGGTGTTGCCACAGCCTTTACATTAACCTGTTCAGGTTATTCGGTTGCGGGAGGGCTTTCTTTCCAATGGCAATCTACTATAGATACTACTACTACATGGTCTGATATCTCAGGCGCTACGGCTCCAACTTACAATTTTTCGGGACTTAGCACCAGTACTTATTACCGCTGCAATGTTACCTGCTCGGCGTCTTCAGTTACATCAGCAACTGCAGCACGGCAGGCTGTATTCATGGCGCCATCCAGTTGCACGCCGGCATTTAGCAATGCTTCGGGCGCATGCAGTACCTATGGTATAGTAATAGCCACAACTACCAACCACCTGATGCTGAATGGAGCTATAGGTGCTATTAATGATGGCACAGCCTGTACAGGTTCCGGCTATATGGATAACTCAGGTTCTATGTTCTGTACACTTAGTGTGGGTACATCTTACGTTATGACCTGCGGTTCGGGTGGTTTTAACTCGCTGGGTTATCAGGCATGGATTGATTTTAATAATGACGGTGTTTTCCAAAGCACAGAAAGCGTTGGCGGCCGCAGCTCGGTTACTGCAACAGCCCCAAGTTTTACTATCACAATACCTAACGCCAGCAGTGCGGTTGTAGTGGGTGGTACCTACAGGCTAAGGGTTGTGGGCGATTTCTCGTACAGCTATCCATCGCTGTTCCCATGCCCTACAACATCTACATCAACTTACGGTGAGGTGAGGGATTACAGGGTAACTCTTAATTCGGCGCCAGCGGCTACTACCAGCCCATCCTCAATGTCGTTCCCTCCTACAACAGTAGGAGCTACTTCTTCGCCTATTAACAGTACGCTCAATGCCGCATACCTTGTCCCTTCTTCGGGTACATTGACGGTAACAGCACCTTCAGGCTTCAATGTGTACAACGGTGCCAGCTGGGTAACCAGCTATACTATTGGTTATACTGGAGCTACCCTTACTGCAGCAACCATACAGGTGCAATTTGCGCCTTCTGCGGCAACGGCTTATTCTGCCAATGTAACTATAACTGGTGGTGGGTTGCCTGCTACCAACATTGCAGTTAATGGCACGGGTGCGGCCGTTTGCTCCGGTACGCCGGTGGCAGGCGTAGCAAGTGCCAGCCCGGCAATGGCAGGGGTTACAACACCTGTTACGCTTACCTGCACAGGCTATTCAGTATCCGGCGGCATTCAGTTTCAATGGCAGTCTACTTCCGATACTACCACTTCATGGGCTAACATTTCTGGCGCAACACTTGCGTCTTGTACTTTATCAGGCATCAGCTCAAGCACCTATTACAGGTGCAACGTGACTTGTGGTGCTTCTGCGGTTACTGTGCCTACATATGCGGCATACGTCCTTTATTTTGCGGTTTCCAGTTGCAACCCATCTTTTGTTAACTATGGCTGCCCTTACGGCATGGTTGTTGCAACGCCTGCAAACCACTTCAGGCTCACTGGTGCATCCGGTTCAATTGATGATGGCAATGGTTGCACTACTTCGTTGCACTACAGGGATTATTCATCAAGCATGGGCTGCACGCTGAATGCCGGAAGCTCATACACAGCTACCTGCGGCAATGGCGGCAGCAACGCAGTTAGCTATCAGATATGGATTGACTTTAATAATGACGGTACTTTTCAGGCTTCTGAAAGTGTGGGCGGCAATGCCGGCTCTACTACGGCATCATCTGTTATGGCTTGCCCTATTACGCTGCCTACAGCTTCAGCGGGAGTTACGCCAGGTATATACAGGATGAGGGTTGTATGCTTCTATTACTACAGCGGCACTTATCCTTCTATACCTCCTTGCCCCACCGGTGTTTCCCCAAGCAACTATGGCGAGGTGCGCGACTATGCGGTTACAGTTAATGTGCCGCCGTATGCTGTGGTTTCGCCTACCAGCCTGTCATTCCCAACAACAACAGTCGGTGGCAGTTCCAGCCCGCTTACAGCAACCCTGAGCGCGGCATACCTCACGCCGTCATCAGGCACACTTACCGTAACTGCGCCAACTGGCTATACTGTTTTTAATGGCTCGGGTTACTCTGGTAGCTATACGATAGCATACACAGGGGCTACCTTAGCAACAACAACTATATCGGTAGTATTTAACCCTACAGCTGCTACTACCTACACGGGTAATATTACTGTAACTGGCGGCGGCCTTGGCGCTACTACTATCTCGCTAAACGGTACAGGTTCTACGGGGTGCACCGGCACACCAACCGCAGGCACTGCTATATGCAGCCCTGCAGTAGGCTCTGCGGCTACTGTGTTTACCATAGCCCTTACCGGCACTACGGTAGCTGGCGGCCTGGCCTACCAGTGGCAAACATGCGCTACGCCAATGGGTACTTATACGGCAATTACAGGTGCTACCAATACTACCTATTCGTTCTCGGGCTTATCTGCTACGGCATACTACAACTGTGTTGTTACCTGCTCGGGTTCTGGTTTATCAAATACAGCCGCTTACGACACTGCTACCTACGTGTTCCCTGCTGCTTCCTGCACACCTGCACCGGCAACGCCATCATGCACTTACGGCATGGCAATGACTGCGTTTACACTTAATGGCGCGTTGAGTACGTCCATTACCGATGCTCTTGGCTGTTCGGGTACAGGTTATCAGGACCGTACCGCGCTTTCCTGTACTTTGTACAAGGCTTACTCCTACAATACTACGGTAGGGTATAGCTCGGGCAATCCGGGTATCGT
>CANBTK010000016.1 GCA_947372365.1 Flavipsychrobacter stenotrophus
AAAGGTGGCGTTTTTCTTTGTTCCTTTCTTTTTCGCCAAGAAAAAAGAACGGCGCAAGCCCTCATTGAGTCCTTTAAAACAATAAACAATTACGAAATAAAGGAATGGAGACGCGATTAAATCAACCAATAAAGCAGCCTGTTCCAAAGAGGGGGCGTCCAAAAGCATTGCCAATGTTGCTTCTTGCTATATGTGAGCTATTTTTCTCGGGCAACAGTGGTTGGAAATTGCAGCTCAGTGCATTACTGGATAATGAGGTTTCGCTGGGCGCAGCCAGGGATGCCCTGCTCGCCGCAAAAGCTGCCGGTGCTGCCAGGGAAGAGGTTAGGGATTATTTGTTTGGCCTTCTGGGCTTGGCAGGTAGCGAACTAACCGAAGACAGGGTGTTGGAAATTTTAGATTTAGTGGAAGGCTGGTGCCAGGAGCGGTATTGGGTTTGGTAAGGTGCCCGTGCAATAGGAACTGCCCCGGCTTTCAGTAACGTTATAAAAGCAGAAAAGCCTTCCACGCGGAAGGCTTTTCTGCTTTTATGCTAAAATGGTTGGTTTACTTCTTCTTGGGTGTGGGTGCAGCTTGTGGCTTATCCTTTTTAGGGGTGCCTGAAGCTTTTTCAGCATCTTCAATCTGTTTCAGGTAGAAATCGTTAGGGTCAAGCGCCCTTAATTTATCCATGTACAGGGTTTTCTTTTCGTTGTCCTTGCTGTTGAAGTAGTAAGCAGCAAGGTATTCGTAAGCTTTTATTAAGTCGTTCCTTTTGTCTTTCTTGTCTATGTCAGCGCCTATCTTCTCAATCCATTTTATGAAGTAAGGTGCGCCTGAGCCTTGTGTGGCTTCAGAGTCAATATTAGCCAATACGCGGGCGTGCCAGTAAGTAGATGAAGGTTGGTCAGGGAATTTCTCTTCGAAGCGCTCAGATGCAGACAATGCATTTTTCCAGTCTTTGCAGTAGTAGTACATTACTGTGCACCAGAAATGGTCAAGTGCCTGTGTGCCCGGGTTGCTCTTTATCAGGTTGCTGTACCAGTCGCCTGATTTGCAGTATTCTTTTTTGCTGCGGTAAGCCTCAGCAATCTGGCGGTAGATGTCAGTTTTGTTTTTAGCCGTATCGCCTTCTATGCCCTTGGTGTAGTAGTAAGTAGCAGAGTCCAGGTTGTTCAGCTTAAGCCACAGCTTGCCATATTCTACATAAGCGCCGGGTGTAATATTCTTTGGCTTCTGGGTAGTAAAGTAAGTGCGCAGGTTTTTGAGGGCTTCTACAGAGTCGCCACAATCAGACTGTGCAAAACCAAGGATACCATACAGTGATATTTTCTTATCGGCAGGTGGCTCCTGGTTCAGCAGCTCCTGAGCTTTTTTAGCAGCTTCGCAGTTAGCTTTTGCCTGGTACAATATTTCCACGAACGCAATCTGGTCGTTAATGGTATTGTCAGAAAGGGTAATGTACTGCCTGATGTTTGTCAGTGCCTGCTCATACTTGCCGGTGCGCTGGTAAGCCTGTGATAGTGACTTGAAAGGCAGTGGGTTAGTGTTATCGGCATCTTTAGCTTTGCCATAAAACTCAAGGGCGCTGTTGTAGGTGCGGGCTTCGTACCACAGGTCACCTATGCGGCTAAGCACCAGGGAGTTTTTAGGGTCTTTGTCTACAATAAACTCGTAGTTATTCATAGCCTCGCCGCCACCGCCGGTTATTTTGCGGTAAGTATCGCCAAGGCCCAGGTGCGCTTCTACGTTGTTGGCATCTTTGGTAATCGCATCCTTATACCACTGTATGGCCTGCTGGAGGTCGGCACCTTCGGAATAAGTAATTGCTTCGGCAGCATAAACCAACGGCGCAACATCTTTCTTCTTAGCTTTTGCAGCCAGTGCTTTTACTATCTCGTTGCCTTTTGCGGCATCCTTGCTGGCAAACGCAACACGGGCAGTGCCCGATATGTTAGCGGCATCATCAGGGTACTTTTCAAACTGGTACTTCGCCTTTGCGGTATTGCCCGCATCCAGGTAAGAAAGGCCCAGGTAGTAGTTAGCCATAGGGTCTTTAACCGAAAGCGGCGTAAGTGCCTTTTGGGCGCTCTGGTAATTTTTGTAGTTATACATTTTAATCCCGCTTTCCAGCGTAGGCTGTTGTGCAATTGCACTCATTGCAATTGAAACTGCCACTGTAACCATCATTAATCTTTTCATATAGTTAACTATTCCTTATTGGCTGTTTAAAAAGTTTTTTTAGTTCTCGTGTTTTATTTCCGCTTCCCTTACGGTTATTTCCATCCGCAGAGGGTAGAGGTGTGCGTGTGCAAAAATAAGCTGCCCGCGCGGCCCTCCTAAGAAGTTTGCAAAACCCGTGCCAAGGCCGGGGTAGGCTTCCCTGCTTACATAGTATAGCTTGCGTACCAATGGGTACTCCTTTAAGCCTATATAAGCCAGATAGGGCTGCAAATATACCTTCAGGCTATCATTATATAGCGAAACTATTTTAACATTTTTTATGAATGCGCCGGTATTGTTGGGGTCGGTAGAGTCGGAAATATCGCAAAGCCCCGCAAAGCCAATGGCGTCGGGGTTTTTCATAATATACTCCATTACGGCTTTATTGCCCTTGGCTGCGAATACGTTGCCGCCCAGTTTTTGCCCCTTAAGCAACGAATCGGTAATATACCTTACCAGGCTTGATGACTGGTTGTCAAATACCACAGTATATTTTTTCTTGTAGTTGCCCATAAGTATTGCCTTAAGCTGGTCCACGCTCAGTGTGGTATCCGTACTTTCATTATTGACTACAGCTGCAATGGCATCTTTAACCAATGACACTTCCGAAGGGAATATCTGTTTTTGCTCGCAAAGGCCCTTTTCGGCTTGTGTAAGGCCGCGTGTTACGAGGATAATCCTGGCTTTATTATCAAAATAGTCTTTGAAGCACTCGCCTTCCGGCTTGTAGTGGATAGTAACTTTTGCATTGGGGAAGCTGCTATCAAATACTTTTTGCTGGGCTTCTATAACGGAGCGGTAAGTTTCATCGGCCGAAACATCAATGGCACCCGACGAAAGTGTATCGCTATGTGCAGGCTTATCGTCGCACGAAAGGCCCAGTAAACTAAAAGAAATAATACAGAAAAGAATTGCCAGGCCACGCATAAGAACCACAATTTTACAGATAATTCAAAAGATATAAATTATTTCTACTCTAAGTAACAAAAGTTTAACAGCAATTCGCCGTTGCACAAGTGTTACCGGGCAGCAGTGCTGGGGTTGTTAGCCTTTGTTCCTGCGCAGTTCAACAAAGCCCCTGTAGATACGGAACCCGCCGTAGAACGATAAAAGGCCGCTCATAGCATATACGATGCCGGTAGGCAATTCAATGGTGCCAAAATGCCTGGTGTAGATTACCCCGCCCGCTAATACCATATAAAGCAACCCCATGCCGATATCTAAAACTATCCTGAAATTGCTGTAAGGCTGGCTGCGCTCATTATTTTCTTCTTGGCTCATGCTTTAATTTTCTGGTGCAAATGTAATTATTTGCTTTTACAGATACCGAAACAGTGAATTTCCATAAAGCAAAAAATGATTTAGCATTTTGGTAGGCTACTTTAGTACCCAGGGTTGCAGGGCATCGGCTATTTTACGGTCGTTGCCCAGGCGCGGCACTTTGTTTTGGCCGCCCAATTTGCCTATTGACCTCATATACTCTATAAAGGCATTTTTCTTCATCGGGGTTATTTTCAGCACCTGCAAAATGCCGCCATTAATAAGGTCATCGTAATAGATATTTTTTTCCCGCAGCAGGTTATTAACCGTAAGTGCGAAGGCGGCGGTATCGGCAGGCGGCGTTTCAAATTCCACAAACCATTCGTGGTAAGGCTTGCCCTCGCTTACCTGTATCATAGGGGCAATTGTAAATTCAATAATGTGCACATTGTGCGCCTCGGCCGCATGCCTTATAGCATACTCTACCTCTTCGCCTATAACGTGCTCGCCAAAAGCCGAGATGAAATGTTTCACGCGGCCGGTAACTACCAGCCTGTATGGGTTAGTGCTTACAAAGCGTACAGTGTCGCCAATGTTATATGCCCACAAACCCGCGTTGGTACTTACTATCAGCGCATAGTTCTCGCCGGTTTTCACTTCGCCAAGCGACAGGCGTGTAGGGTTTTCATTACCTATTTCAGCAGCAGGTACAAACTCGTAGAACATGCCAGCATTGGTATTCAGCAATAAGCCCTCGCCACCCGGGATATCCTGGAATGCAAAGAAGCCTTCTGATGCCGGGAAGGTTTCTATCATGCCCACTTCGCCGCCCAGGCTATCTAATAGCTTGGCTTTATACGGCTCAAAATTCACGCCGCCATGCACTATTACTTTCAGGTTAGGGAAGAGCTCTTTTATTTTTTTGCCACCACTGCGCTCGCTCAGCCAGTCAAAGTACATCTGCATCCATGGCGGTATCCCGCTTATCAGGGCCATATCCTGCCCCATGGTTTCATTCACTATGTTATCCAGTTTTTTCTCCCAGTCATCAATACAATTAGTTTCGTAAGATGGCATCTGGTTGCTGCGCAGGTAGCGGGGCACAAAATGGTTAACAATACCACTGAGCCTGCCTGTAGGTATGCCCCCAACCCTTTCCATTTCAGGCGAGCCGGAAAGGAAAATCATTTTGCCATCGGCAAAACCAGTGTTGCCGGTTTCGGCCATGTAGCACAGCAGCGCATTGCGTGCGCCATTAATATGGTTGGGTATGGAAACCTTGGTTATGGGAATGTATTTGGCACCGCTTGTAGTGCCCGATGTTTTGGCAAAGTAGATAGGCTTGCCCTTCCACAAAACATTTTCCTTGCCGTTTTTTATTTGCTCTATGTAGCTGGAAAAAGCTTCGTAATCACGAAGCGGCACAGCGGCCTTAAACTCGCTGTAGTTCGTAATGGCAGCGAAGCCGTGTTCCTTGCCAAACACTGTACTGGCGGCACTTTTAAGCAAATGCTGCAGTATATTTTCCTGGTCTGCAACCGCAGTGGCCATGCCCTTTTTTATTGAGGCATGTACGAATGAAGCATACGGTTTTGCAAGGATTGATTTAATTTTCATTAACTACTGAAATTGTATCCAAAGGTATCATTAAAATGCAGTAGCGTCAGCATTAGTGGTGTTGTTAAAAATACAGCCCGTTGCGATGGTTGATGGCGGCATTGGGTTAAACTACGTATAAGCTTACGTGGCGTGGCTTTCAGGGGAAAGAAATATTTAGAATTCCCTTGTAATTGTAATAGGTATTTTTTTTATTTTTGGCTTGTAATACAGGCACAGCAAAGGGTTGGGCAATTATTTTCACAAATTTTTTACGCATACAAGCGAAAAATAAGTAAAATTTATTGTTTGATATAAAAATCTGTGTTACCTTTGCGAAAATATTTTAGGTTTATCATGTTTGTAATAGTAAATATTGCGGGTCAACAATTCAAGGTTAAGAAGAATGATGAGTTGTTTGTACACCGCCTTGGAGGTAATGCTGGGGACAAAGTTGAGTTTTCAGATATTTTGATGGTTAGCAACGACGGTAACATCACATTTGCAAATTCTGTTTCAAAAGTTCATGCGGAAATCATTGATCATTTGAAAGGCGATAAAGTAATCGTTTTTAAGAAAAAGCGCCGTAAAGGTTATATGAAGAAGAATGGCCACCGCCAGTCTTTGACAAAAATCAGGATTAACGAATTCGCTTAATTGGCATCCCTTAATTTTTAATAAATAAAAGTAAGTACAAAAAATGGCACATAAAAAAGGTGAAGGTAGTGTAAGGAACGGACGCGATTCACAAAGTAAAAGGTTAGGAGTTAAAATTTTCGGCGGCCAGCCAGCAACCTGCGGGAACATCATTCTCCGCCAGAGGGGCACTGTTTACCACCCAGGCAACAACGTTGGGCTTGGTAAAGACTTTACCATCTTCGCCCTTGTTGATGGTATGGTAGAATTCCGCAAAACACGCAACAAGACACTAGTTTCTGTAAAGAAAGTTAACGAAATCGCTACGGCCTAACCCCCGGATGCGATTTTGCCATAAAGATTTTTGTTTAACCCTTAAATTCACAAGTTATGGCAACAGCAAAGAAGGCAGCAGCACCAGCAAAAAAAGCGGCAGCTCCTGCAAAGAAAGCGGCTCCTGCGAAAGCAGCAGCACCTGCTAAAAAAGCGGCTCCTGCAAAGGCAGCAGCTCCAGCAAAAAAAGCGGCAGCACCTGCTAAGAAAGCAGCTGCTCCTGCAAAAAAGGCAGCACCTGCTAAGAAAGCAGCAGCACCTGCAAAAAAGGCAGCGGCTCCAGCTAAAAAAGCAGCACCTGCTAAGAAAGCGGCTCCTGCAAAGGCGGCGGCTCCTGCGAAAGCAGCAGCTCCTGCTAAAAAAGCAGCGCCTGCTAAGGCAGCAGCACCTGCGAAAGCAGCTCCTGCTAAAAAGAATGCTGGTCCTGTTAAGAAGGCAGCCGCTAAGAAAAAATAATTATGTTTTTTTAGCGAAACTTAAAGAGAAAGAGGTTGCTTATGGCAGCCTCTTTTTTTTGTGCTTATGCGTAGTGCCGCAGCCGCTTTGCCTGCGCAAAGGTTTAGGGCTTAGGATGGGCAGGGCTATGGCATAAATTCGGGTGGTACAAACAGTTCAGTTAAGTAGCCACGGTGTTTGTACAATTTGCGCAGCTAACCGTAGTGCGATTAGCGAAATAGGCCGCCCTTTCAGGTAGTGTCATTTAGTTAAGGATTTGGGTAAAGGATATGATGCTGAAGGCATCACATCTTTATAGCTAAAGGGATATTTCCATACCGATGCCGTAGGTATCGAATGTAAAAATCTAAGTTTGTGACGACATTCGATACCTACGGCATCGGTGGTTATATTTTTTCTGGCTATAAACATGCGATCCCGTCTGCATCTTTCCTTAACTTAATTACATTGCCTGAAACGGGGATATAATCTTTTGAATCTCACAACAGGTTAGCTAATTCCGGTATACTGTTTTCACGCGCAAAATGCGCTGGTGTAAGCACGAAAGGTGGAAAGGAAATCCTATTTTGGGGTAGTAATTTTTCCGTTATTTGGGTTGGTATACTTTCTCTGGTGCGGCGCTATACTCAGCCAAAAGCGCCTGAAAAATACAGTTATGGCTGAGTATAGGTGGCTATTGAGGGTTAAAAATGGCCCGCAGCTACAAGGTTTATGCGGGCATATGCCACTCATTTGTGATAAATATATTAAATTAACAACTTAAATAAACCTAGTCACTCATAAATGCATACCTTTGCGCACTTATTTTCAAGTATTTCATGGATCGTAATCAGGTTATTGGTATTTCATTATTAGCATTATTGTTCATCGGCTATTTCAGCTATAACAATTATGAGCAAAAACAGTACGAAGCAAAAAAGAAGGCGGACTCAGCAACAGTGGCTCATGTACGCCCCAAAGTAGACAGCGTAAAAGCCCCAGTACAGGCAGCAGTAAACGATTCTTTGCTGGAAGCACAGAAGAAGTTGCTACCACCCGCTTTCAACGGCACTGCACAGACTGTAACGCTTGAAAATAAAAGGGTTGCGATACAATTTAACACTAAGGGCGCGTTCCCTGTTGCGGCTCAGCTTAAAGATTACAAGGTTTATGGCGGGGAAAAGCCGCTTTACGTATTCAATGGCCCGGGTAATTACCTGAATGCTATATTGCCTTATGACAATGGCAGGGCAACAGAATCGCTTTACTTTACCCCAACTACTACTACTGGCGCCGATGGCAGCAAGGGTATCACCTTTGTTGGCGACCTGGGCAATGGCAAACGTGTGGATATTATTTACTCGCTGCCTGCCGATGATTATATGATGCAGTGCAAGATTGTGCTTACCGGTATGCCTGCCCAAAGCATAAAGCTCGCTTGGCAAACACAAGGCCTGCACACGGAAAGGGATATCACTGCAGAGCGCCTCAATACACAGGTTTACTACCACTTTAAAGATGATGATAATGACTACTTTACGGTGCGTAGCAATGAGGAGAAAACATTCCATTCTGACCATGCTACCACATGGGTGGGCTTCCGTAAGCAATATTTCAGCAATGCGCTGATATGCGACGAAGGCTTTACGAAGGTGGACATTAAGGCTATTGCCAAGACCGATGATAGCATGGTAGTAGCCCAGAACTTTACCGAAGTTATTCTGCCATTAAAAGCCGGAAGCAACGAACAGACTGCGTCGCTGAGGTGGTACATAGGGCCTAACGATTATAACTCGCTTAAAGCCTATAAAATAGGGCTTGATGATATGGTGCCGCTGGGCTATGGTATCATGTCGTTCGTTAAGTATATCAACAAGGGTGTGTTAATCCCTATATTCTACTTCCTGGCAGGCTTTATCAGCAACTATGCGGTTATCATTATGCTGATGACGATTTTCATCAGGCTTATCTTATCGTTCTTTACTTACAAGAGCTATTTGTCATCGGCTAAAATGCGCGTGCTGAAGCCAGAGCTGGATGCACTGCGTGCCAAAATAGGCGATGACCAGCAGAAAATGGGCGTAGAACAAATGAAGCTGTACCGCGAAGCTGGCGTGAACCCGCTGGGTGGCTGCCTGCCTATGCTGTTCCAGTTGCCTATACTGCTGTCTATGTATTACATGTTCCCGTCGTTTATCGAGTTCAGGCAGAAGAGCTTCTTGTGGGCGCATGACCTTTCTACTTACGATAGTATTTTTAGCTGGACAACGAATATACCGCTGCTGTCATCGGTTTATGGCAACCACATAAGCCTGTTTACTTTAATGATGACGGCTTCCAGCCTTTTCCTGGCTATTTATAACAGGAACATGACACCGCAAGACCCTAACAACCCTATGATGAAGTATATGCCATATGTGTTCCCGGTAATACTTATGGGCGTATTCAACAAAATGGCGGCTGCCCTTACCTTCTACTATACCTTCTCTAACTTACTGAGCATTGCCCAGCAGTTTATTATACAGAAGTTGTTTATAGACGAGAAGAAGATACATGCACAAATGCAGGAGAACAGGAGCAAGCCGCCTGTAGCTTCAAAATGGCAGCAAAAACTGCAGGAGATGCAGGCAGTGCAGGCTGAGCGAGGTAAAGTGCAGCCACGCAGCAACAAGAAATAACCTTATTCTTTTTATATTATTCAGCAACCCGCCCTCCCAGGCGGGTTGTTTTGTTATAGGGCATCGGGCAGTTATTTATCAATATTCCACTCAAATATTGTTGAATATTAATTTGTGAGTGCTTGTAGTTTGTAACGTGCTGATAAAATTGCATCTTATTCATTCTGCAAAAATATATTTGCAAAGTGGTTAAAAAGTTGTTAACTTTAACTATTGATTAAAAAAATTAAACATTCAAATTATATGGGACAATAAAATCTACACACTAACGAAAGGAGCAGGCTACTACATCGCAAAAGGAAGCACGGTTAAGCAAAAATGGTTCGTAAACAAATAAACTGAAAATTATGTATATGAAATCCCTTGTGAAGGCGGCTACAATGGTAGCGGTATTTGGTTTTATTTCGTTGCAGGCAAAGGCTCAAATGTACCCTGAAATGGTTACTGTAGCCGGCGACACCTTTAAAATGGGCAGTGAGAGTGGCCATGAATTAGGCGATGCCAATATTGTGCATAAAGTAATACTGGCTACATTTAAAATTGCGAAAACTGAAGTGACTGTAAAACAATGGAAGGAATATTGCGATGCGACCGCTAACCCCATGCCTAAGGATGTGCCTAATGGCGGCTGGGTAGATAACAACCCAATAGTTAATGTAAGCTGGGAAGATGCCTATGGCTATTGCGAATGGCTGAGTACTGAAACAGGCAAAAAATACAGGCTGCCAACGGAAGCCGAGTGGGAATATGCCGCAAGGGGCGGAACCACCGGCAAGGGCTATAAATTTAGCGGCGGTAAAGGTATGGAGCTGGTAGGGTGGTGCGCCGACAATAGCGGCGGTACTACACACCCTGTAGCAACAAAGCGGGCCAATGAGCTTGGTTTGTACGATATGAGCGGCAACGTATATGAGTGGTGCAGCGACAGATACGGGAGCTACCCCGGCAAGATGGTATTAAACCCCAAGGGCGCTAACGCGGGTGCAATGAGGGTGTACCGTGGCGGCAGCTGGTTTACGCCAGCTAACTACTGTGCGGTGGGCAACAGGGAAAGCAATAACCCAAAAGAGGGATTTAGTTTTGTTGGCTTCCGCCCGGTAGAGGAAGTTGAAACAGTAGGGGGCGTGCAGCCTACCTATGCAGCACAGCCATCGGGAAGAAAGTGAATTTTGAAGTAACCGATTTATAGGTAATACCGAATAGGAAACATTTAAACCGCAACTTAGTCACCCCGTCTCTAAAGGGCAAAGTCATTTAGTTAAGGATATGCGTAAAAGTTATGATACTGAAGGCATCACATATTTATGACCCCAGGCGTATTTTCAGGCCGATGCCGAAGGTGTCGAATGTAAAAAAACCAATTTTGTGTTGGCATTCGATACCTTCGGCATCGGGGATATTTATTAATCCTTATCTATAAACATACGATCCCTATGGGATCGGTGCTTAAGTAAACGGCATTGCCCTGAAGGGCGGCATGTAACTTAAGTCCGGTTTATTTTTTCCGTACATTTTAAAAGCCGGTTTGGTATAATAATGCCATTAACTAAAGGAAAAGCCGCGTGCCTGGCGAGAGCCAACTGCCGGGGCATACTTTCCGCTTAGTTAATGGCATTTTTTTGTGCCCACAGGTAAACTCAGAATGTTGTTTTTTATAGCACGCCTACATTATTTATATTTGGGTATGGAAAATAAGGTAAGGCTGGACAAATATTTATGGGCCATAAGGATATTCAAAACCCGCACCCTTGCTACCGCTGCTATTGATGAGGGCAAAGTGAAATGGAATGGGGCTAACATAAAGCCATCGAAGCCAGTAGGCATGGGCGACCGTTACGACATAAAAACGCCTGCCCGCAAGTGGAATATAGAAGTGACAGGCATTATACAGAACAGGGTTGCTTTCGAAGAGGCTATTACGAAGTATGTTGACCTTACATCGGAGGAAGATAAAATGCCAGTTAAGGTGCTGGAGTCAGGTTTTTATACCGGGAAACGTATAAGTAAAACAGGCCGCCCCACTAAGAAACAGCGGCGCGGCCTGGCAGATTTTATGGATGATAGTGCGGATGAAGCCTGATAAAAGGCAGCACTACTAATAGATAGTACAGAAATTACCAGCAATTGTCCTTACCCAGTTATTGCCCATATCGGTGCTCTGGTAAAGGCCCTGGTTAGTAGTAATATAAACGAACTGGGCTTTAGTGCCGTTCTTATAAATGTTCTCTTTAAACGATATGCCACGTACTGAAGCATTAGCCGGAAGGCCATTATTCCTTGCTTCAAAAACGTTGGTGTTAGGGTTAAGCAGGTAAACACCTTTGCCATCAGTACCCACGAGGCATACTTGCTCAAATGGCGCACCAACGCACTGCATTGGTGTGTTGGCAGGCAAGCCGGAATAAGGAAACCAGTTAGCTCCATTATCATCGCTGTAATACGCAGCACTACCGCCAGCACCAGCACTACCACCTAAATTGTCAATAGCAACAAGCCTGTTATTAATATGGCCGACCGAAAACATAATGGTTGCAGAAGGTGCAGGTAGCTGGCTCGTGCCTGGCATAACTTCTTTCCACCTGTCCAGCAACTCGGGCCTATAGAAAATTCTGTTAGGGATATGTATGCCATCGAAAGCTATAAGCGTACTTTTCTTCAGCAATGCCAAAGAAGTAGTATTGATATTGTGAGGGTCAGTAATCTGGTCGGTATCATAATAATTTTCGCGAACCCAATAACCAGGAAGGCCATTCAGTGGGTTGCCGGCAATACCGAAGATGTTCTGCCCGTCAGTATTGTTAGTAACGCAATATGCCGACTGCCATGCAGGTACATACATTACCATTGATTGGTTAAGGTTGGCTATTTTGCCATTAACGGTAACCATAGGGAGCGAAGTGATAGAATCGAAGCCGTGGTTAAAGTTGATGCCATTGTTGTAGCTGAAAAACATGGTAGGGCCAGGCAATGCAACATCGTGCCCTTTAATCCACATGAGGTTCGTGCCCATTGTTATTAACGCACGCGATGGTAGCCCGTCTGACGCAAAAATAACTTTGGCATTCTTGCCATCATTGGTGTTGTACAGCACGCCCGATGAGTCAGTGAAATAAAGCGAATAAGGCGTTTCAATTACCTGGCTGTTATTGATAGTATTGCTGGTCTTGGAACAACTAAAAATTGATAGGGTTGCAGCAATAATGAGTGTAGAGCGTAGGAAGAATTTTTTCATTGGCCGGATATTAATCTGTTGAATAAAACAATACATTTCAAAGGTAAAGAAAAATAGCACAAATAAAAATAACCTGTGTAGTATAGCAGACAG
>CANBTK010000017.1 GCA_947372365.1 Flavipsychrobacter stenotrophus
AGGTATCCTCTTCAAACACATTGGTGTCGGTGGAGCTTATTGCTATCAATGGCAGGCCGAGCGGTTTGTATTTTGAGTTCATCGCATTCATCCGTTCAGGGTACAATTTCGCGAACGGACAGTGGTTGCAGGTGAAAACAACAATAAACCCTTTGGCATCGGGGTACGCATCCAGCGATAAAGGCTTGCCGTCAATATTGCGCAGCGTAAAACCTTTCACCACTTTAGGGGCTATGGGTAGGAATGCAACTCCCGAAAACCCTATGGCTAATAGCGCCACTACAACTAAAATTTGTTTTATGTAGTTTTTCATAGTTATTAAAACCTTGTATAAGTAACGTTAAGTGTGGCAGTATCTAGTGTTATCCCCTTTATGGCATTCAGCAGCGTATCCATAGCTATTTGCGATTGCGGTACGCTAAAGGCCGGGTTGGCGGAAAGTGCATAAACGGTCATGGTGTATATTTTTGCGCCCGGGCCCTGGGAGCAGGGTGGGGTATAGCTGTTGCCGCCGTTTACGGTATTGATGCCCCACAACCCAACACCTGAGCTGTTTTCGGTGATTGAAGTTACTGATGCAGGGATGTTGTATATAACCATGTACACATGCTTGTCGCCGGGCCCCGGTATGTGGTGCATGGTTATTGCGTAGGCGGTTGTGCCTTTCGGCGCGCCTGCCCAACTGAGCGGCGGCGAAATGCCCAGGCTATCGCAGGTGTATTTTTTAGGGTAAGTGCCTTCGTTGGTAAAAGCGGTACTGCTTAATTTAAGCTTGGTAGTGGTGGTATCGGTAGTTGTGGTGGCAGCTGTTGGCGTATCCCCTGTTTTCTTTTTGCAGTTGGCAAATGTTAGCACGCCCGCTGCGAGGAGTAAGGGTACATTTCGTTTAATAAACGAAATGATGGTATAGGCGTTGCAGGGATGGTTCATGGGTCTATGTATTTCTAATTTAGACGTGTTTTTATGGACAATCAGGTGGTTTCAGGAAAATATTTATTGTGGCTGCATTTAGGCAAACCCGCTATTCATTTACAAAGAAACAATTTATAATGTGCGAAGTGGTTAGTTTCCAGCGCATGGGGTATATTATTCTTGCCTTTCTCAACTATTTATTGAGTTTTAAAAATCTTTATGCATAACTTTGCGCCGCTTATAAGAAAATTAAGCCCGAACCTTTGAGTCAGAGTATTAATAAAGCAACGTTAGCCGGCCTCATTATCGCACTAGGGATTATTTATGGCGATATTGGTACCTCCCCGCTTTACGTAATGAACGCCATCTGTAATGGCAAGGTGATTGATGAATTGCTCATTGTTGGTGCACTATCGTGCATTATCTGGACCCTGACCCTCCAAACAACAGTAAAATATGTAATGCTAACCCTGAAGGCCGATAACAAGGGCGAGGGGGGCATCTTTTCTTTATTCGCATTGGTGCGCCGCCATGGCAAGTGGACTGTTTTCCCAGCCATGATAGGTGGCGCGGCTTTGCTGGCCGATGGCATGATCACCCCGCCTATTTCTATCACATCTGCTATTGAGGGGCTCAGGAACCTGCCGCACCTGCAGCACATGAGCGATATGTCAATAGTTTATATCGTTATTGCCATACTCACGGTTTTATTCTTTTTTCAGCAGTTTGGCACATCAGCTATAGGCAAAACCTTCGGTAATATTATGCTGGTTTGGTTTGTTATGCTGGCTGCGCTGGGCCTGTTCAAGCTATATAACGTTAACGACTGGCGTATTTTCAGGGCACTTAACCCTTACTACGCTATTAAAATATTGACGGTTTACCCCAATGGCTTCTGGATTTTAGGCTCGGTCTTCCTCTGTACCACGGGGGCCGAAGCCCTGTATTCCGACTTAGGGCATTGTGGCCGGGCCAATATCAGGGTATCGTGGGGGTTTGTAAAGGTTTGCCTTATACTTAACTACCTGGGCCAGGGCGCTTACCTGCTTAATATAAAGCAAGCCGCCCCTTGGAACTCAGCCCACAGCAACCCTTTTTATGATTTAATGCCGCATTGGTTCGTAATACCGGGCATCATCATAGCTACCGTTGCTGCTATTATTGCCAGCCAGGCATTAATTTCAGGCTCTTTTACGCTTATCAGCGAGGCTATAAAGCTTAACCTGTGGCCTAAAATGAAGCTTAACTTCCCTACAGTGGAACGTGGGCAGTTGTTTATACCGGGCATTAACGTACTGCTTTTTGCTGGCTGTACCGCTATTACGCTCTATTTCCGTAAGTCATCTAATATGGAAGCGGCATACGGCCTCTCCATTACAGTATGTATGATTATGACATCGGTACTTTTCTCCTACTATATGTTCGTGAAAAGGGTGCCCATAATATGGATTGTTGGTTACCTTGCGGTTTACTTTACCATCGAGTTCTCGTTCCTTTGGGCTAACCTGGTGGAGAAGTTTGTGGAAGGCGGCGTGGTTACCATCATTGTGGCAGGCGGTATTTTTATGGCCATGCTCATCTGGTTTAAAGCCCGTAAAATCAAAAACAGGTATGTGGAGTTTGTGCGTATGGAAAACTACATACCCATTATACAGGAGTTGAGCAACGACCCGGGCATACCTAAGTATGCAACCCACCTAGTATACCTTACCAGTGCCAATAACCCTAAAGAAATAGAGCATAAAGTAATTTATTCAATACTTTACCGCAAGCCTAAGCGTGCCGACCTTTATTGGTTTGTGCATGTGGACGTACTGGATGACCCATACACCATGGAGTATGTAGTGCAGACCATTGTGCCTAACGAGATAATAAGGGTTGAGTTCAGGCTTGGCTTCAGGGTAGAGCACAGGATACAGTATATGTTCCGCAGGGTGGTGGAAGATATGGTGGCCAATAAAGAAGTGAATGTAGTAAGCAGGTACGATTCGCTGAACAAGAATAACGTAATGGGTGATTTCCGTTTTATAGTTATGGAGAAATTCCTGTCGAGGGATAATTCACTGCCATTGTGGGAGCGCCTGATGATGCGCGGCTACTTCATACTCAAAAAATTCAGCTTGTCGGAAGAGCGCGGCTTTGGCCTTGACCCATCCGATGTGACCCTTGAAAAATACCCGCTTATTGTATCGGCAATACCTGATTACAACCTGAAGAGGATGGAAGAATAGTTTCTCAGGCAGGTTAATAATATTCATACAAAGCCAGTAAAGCCCCCCGGTTTTACTGGCTTTATTGTTCTTTACGCCCATTGTGGTTAATTTTGTAGCATGCGCATCAGGTTGTCAGGTATAGCAAAAGGTAGGCATCTTCTTCCTGCAATTATGGTGCTGGCGTTTACCCGGGGGGCTGCGCAGCAGTACGATACCGCGCACCACCTTAACTTCCCTATAGAACTGGACAGTTTTGTAGTACGGGCCGGGTTTGACCCAAGGGCATTTATTAGGCGGGTGCAGAATGATACTACATTTTATAAAGCATTCAGAAGCTTGCACTTAGTGCCATTTACCTCAACAGATAGTTATACGGCGTTCGGTAAAAATGGGCAGGTAACAGCTACCAATAACTGCCGCAGCCAGCAGAAAATTGATGCAAGGGGCTGTAGGGTGGCTACATTGCTCAGCCAGCAAACAACGGGCGGTTTCTTCAAGCGCAATGGTAGCCACAGTTATTTCACGGCCCAGTTGTTTTATGATTTATTCTACTCTAAAACCCCGGTTTGTAATCAGGATGATATAGTTGCTGGTGCCCTGAAGCTGGTGGATAACAGCCGTATGGAAAAAAGTAAGTACGAACTGAAGCAGCTTATTTTCAATCCAGGTGCAAAAGTAAGTGGTATACCATTTATGGGCGATAGGGCATCTATCTTTGACGAAAGCGAGGTGGCGAAGTATGATTTTAAAATAAAGCAGGAGGTTTACGAGGGCGAAGAAAGTTTTGTTTTCAGTATAACGCCCAAGCCGGAATACAAAAATAAAGTGGTTTATAACGAGCTGGTTACCTGGTTCAGGAAGGCAGATTACAGCATAATGGCGCGCGATTACTCATTGTCTTACAGCACATTACTGTACAGTTTTGAAGTAAAAATGAAAGTTAGGGTACGGCAGGTGGGCGGCAAGCTGTACCCCGTGCATATAGCCTATGACGGCACGTGGCATGTATTTACCCAAAAAACCGAAAGGATGAAGGTGGTGATGGATGTAGCTTATTGACTTATTTTGGCATGCTCACTTAACTTTACATAAATACCCCTTATGACAAAAAAACGGTTGCTAACCCTGCTCAAAATAATTGCGTTGCCTGTCTTTTATGCCATTGCGATGCGCTTGTTTTTCGGTGTCAAAGACTGGGAGCAACTGTATTCTGTTATGTCAGTTACTTTTCTCTTCTGCCTGCCCACAGTTGTTGGTGCGCTCTGTGTTTATTTTTCCAGCGAAGAGAATGCGGCCAGTATAGCTTACCGCATTATAGTGCCATGGGTGCCAGTGTTCGCATTCTTGTTGCTCACCCTTATTTTCTCCATTGAGGGGTTTGCCTGCTGGCTTATGGTGTTGCCATTGTTCCTTATTGCGGCATCCATTGGCGGTTTTATAGGGGCATATATCAAGCGCCGGAATAAGCGCAATAACTTCTATGTTTCGGCACTTGTGCTACTGCCATTCGTTATGTCGCCTATCGAAAATAGGGTGGGGGCTATACCCGGCACCTACATTGCCAATACCACAATTGATATCACTGCCAGTGCCACGGAAGTTTGGGGCAATGTAACCCGGGTAAAAGAAATACCGGCCGTGCAAGATAAAGGCTGGCTTACCCGGTTCCTGGGCTTCCCAAGGCCGGTAAGGGCAGAGCTTAATTTTGAAGGGGTGGGTGGCTACCGCGAGGCTGTATTTACAAAAGGCCTTGTGTTTCACGAAAAAGTGCTGGAGTACACCGATAAGAAGAAAATGGTGTTCAGCATAAAGGCCAACCCCTACGAAATACCCTCTACTACTATGGATGAGCACGTAGTAATAGGCGGTAACTATTTTGATGTACTTAACGGCACTTACGAACTGGAGCAGCTCAATGCTACCACATGCAGGCTGCACCTTTACAGCCGCTTCAAATTATCTACAACCTTTAATTTTTATGCCAGTTGGTGGGCAAGGTGGATAATGCAGGATATACAGAATAACATATTGCAGGTTATCAAAAAACGGGCGGAAACAAAGTGAGGGCAATAAACACTAACATGTTTATTAAAATGCAATAAAACTGATTACTTTTACCCCTTTTTTGTTGAAAATGATACCCATACATGCGTAGATATTTACTGCTGCTTTCTTTTTTATTGCCCCTGCCCATATTCTGCATTGCCCAGGCCGATACCGCTACTAGGGTAGCTGCCCCGCTTCAAAAGGAAATTGCCCCCCGTGTTGATACCACAATCGGCCTTTCGGTTACAGGTGGCAGCCGCGATTATAAGTCCCTGGCGCACGCGCTTTGCGATGGGCTGAAAGGCGACAAAGCCAAGGCTAACGCCATCTACAACTGGATTACCCATAATATACGGTATGATGTGAAGGCCATGCAATCGGGAAAACTAAAGCCCGAGAAGGTGGAAAAAGTACTGAAGAATAAGTTGGGTGTGTGCGATGGCTATTCCAAGTTATTCACCGCACTGTGCCGCGAGGCGGGCCTCAGGGCCGTAACCATAGACGGCTATGCCAAGGACTGGATTTTTGATAATGGCGACCAGCTGATAATCCCCCGCCACGCATGGAATGCAGTATTGATAAGCGGCCAGTGGGAACTGGTTGATGCCACATGGGGTGCTGGCGGGCTGGTGCAGTCGCCAACCGTCATCAGGAAGATCATCAATAAAGTTACCTTCCGCAAAATCATCTATGCCAAAAAACTGAAGTTCGTATTCAAGTATAAGCCTGAATATTTCATGCAGGATGTGGAGGAGTTCAGGCTTAAGCATGTACCTGCCGACCCTAACTGGCAGCTTACTGATACAGCTATGCCACTAGCAGTTTTTGAGCAGGGCGATAGCGCGGTAATAGCATTTAATACTACCTATAGCAAGCCTGCGCAGCATACAGAAGAACTGATGCGCATCAGTACACTGGACCCCGATTCGGTATCGCTGGATGCGGCCGAAAGGGCCTATCAGTTCAATAACCGTTTTGCTATGGCACTGGCCCTGAAACAGGCAGGCCGCGTAGATGGCGACCTTAGGAAGGTGATGGAGGAAGAAAACTCAGACAAAGGCAAGCTGCTCTGGAAAGATGCTGAAGTTGCCCTTAAGGCAGTAGATGTGCACATAAAAGAGCAGAGGAAATACTTCCCGGAACAGTATAACGGCCTCAAGAAAAAGAACAGGGCTAAGAACACCGAAGCCAAACAATACATGATGGCGATAAAAACCGACGATAAAAAGTTGGTTGCCCAATGTGATAAATACAAGCACAAATCCGACACCAAAATAAAAAAGGTAAAGGCTAAGTATGCCGAAACTAACAAAAGGAAGGGGCAAGCCAACCCCGGCAAAATAAATGACATAGAGCCGGCCAAAACACAGAAGCCAGCATCCGACCCCTCACTGGCTGTAATAAAGGACTCCATCGAAGCCCGGAACACCCGAATAGCTGCGCTGCAATACGATATTGATGAGCGCGGCATAGCCATAAATGCACTTAAGGATACCAATGCAGTAAGGCTGGTGGCACTGGCCGGCTGCCTGGGCGTTTCAGACTCTTTCTTGGTGAGCGAGGCTAAAGCCCGCATACAGATGCATGATAACTATGACGATGAAGTAATAAAGTGGGCATCGCTTTTTAAGGAGGAGAAATATAAAAAAGCCGATACCCTGCATAAATACTATGTAACGTGCTACGATACCATCATCACCAGGGGCGAGGCAATGCATAAGGTGAGGGTAGCGCAGCTAGACGCTTATAAAGCCAACCTGCGCGACGCTGAGAAGTATGCCAAGTGGAACAGCAACGACGTTGCTATGAACGCTAAATATGCCGAAATGGCCAATGCCTACCGCGCCGCTATTGATTCAAGCACTAAAAACCTGATGGTAACAGCCGCCTACATAAAGGGCCACAAAAAGCTGTTTTATGGCCTTGCAAAGCTTTATAAGCGCCAGCTATACATTGTAAAGTATATGGGCAATGTGGAAGATGTGCGCAAAAAGCTGGAATATAACACCATACTCAGCAAGCAGGCGCTGGATACCCGCGAAAACAAACAGCAGATAACCACGGTAAAGAATGCCGTAAGGATGATGGCTAAAATTTATAAGTAGGGCAGTGCTCGTGCTAATATAATAACAATTTGTTCATATTATCCTTCGATTCCGTACTTTTGCACCTACAAAAAACTTAAGATGAAAAATAGGAACTTAAACCCCAACCTGCGCTATGCCGTTTTATTTTTGGTTGCGCTGCTTTGTAACACTTATGGCAAGGCACAAACCATAACCACATTTGCGGGCACAGGCACCGCTGGCTTTACTGGTGATGGCGGCGCAGCTGTAGCTGCGCGGATAGAAAACCCATGGGGGGCTACCTGCGACTCATCAGGCAACTTATACTTTACTGATGGTACTAACCAGGTGATACGAAAGGTAACCCCTGCAGGTATTATTTCAACAATTGCCGGGGTGCCAGGCTCTTCCGGCGAATCAGGCGATGGTGGCCCTGCTACGGCAGCCCTCATGACAATACCCCGCGCACTTGCTGTAGGCAAAGGTGGTAATATCTATATAATAGACGACAATTTCGCCCTGCGCAAAATTGACCCATCTGGCACAATATCTACAGTTGCAGGCACTGCATATTCATACGGCCTATCAGGCGATGGCGGCCCTGCTACCGCAGCCAGGCTCCATTCCCCTATTGCAGTTGCTGCCGACAGGGCTGGTAACGTTTATATAGCAGAATGGCTGGCCAATAAGATACGTAAGATAGATACTGCTGGCATTATAACCACCTATGCCGGTAATGGTTCAGGCGGCTTTAGCGGCGATGGCGGGCCTGCGACAGCAGCGCAGATTGATACGCCGCTTGCCCTCGCTGTTGATACGGCAGGCAACCTATATGTAAGTTGCTACAGCAGCCGGGTGCGCAAAATAAGTGCTTCCGGCACAATCACTACCATTGCTGGTACGGGTGTTTTTGGCTATACTGGCGATGGCGGCAGTGCGGCATCGGCTAAAATTGGCTATGTGTGGGGTATTGTTGCCGACAAATCGGGCAACTTGTACATGAGCGACAATTACTTTAACAGGGTGCGCAGGATTTCAGCCACAGGCATTATAACCTCTATTGTTGCCTGGGGTGGCTATGGTTATGCAGGCGATGGTGGCCCGTCAACCAGTTGTATGTTGGCACAGCCAATGGGGGTAACTATTGACAGTATCGGTAACTTACTGATCGCAGACATGGATAATAACCGCATCAGGAAGGTTGACATTTGTAGGCCCCTTGTAGCCAATGTTTCAGGCTTATCTTCAATATGCTATGGCGATACTACCATCTTTGCAGATATTACAGTAGGTGGTTCATGGTCTAGCAGCAACCCATTAGTAGCTTCGGTAAATAGCGCCACTGGCAAGGTTACAGGCATAGCGGGTGGTACTGCCACTATTACTTACGGGGTTACTACGGCTTGTGGCACTACAGTTGCCACGCATCCCATTACAATTATTCAGCCCTATGCCGGGCATATTACAGGGTTCGACAGCGTTTGCCCGGGTTCTACCTTGCCATTGCACGATGGTACGGCTGGCGGCACATGGAGCAGTGCCGATAATTCTATTGCTACGGTTTCCGCTGCAGGCCTTGTAACTGGCGTGGCAAACGGTACAGTTGCAATAAGGTATATAGCATCTGGCATATGCGGTGCCGATACTGCAAGCTTCACCGTTGTGGTGCGCACCAATGGCTTGTGCAATACTGGTGTTTCCGGTTTGCAGCAGGCAGGTGGTTTTGATGTTTTCCCTAACCCAAGCCATGGCTCTTTTACCATCAAAATGCCATCGTTTTCAGGCGAAGGGGCGCAGGCCGTAGTCGCCGACTTGCTGGGCAGGAAGGTAGCCACATTTACCATAGCCGATGGCCGTGATACCAATGTTTCACTGGCGGTGCCCCCAGGCCTTTATTTCTTAACTGTTGATGTAAACGGTGAGCGCATTACCCGTAAATTGACCGTGGAGTAATTTCGCCTTATACTGTACCTAAAAATTATTATGTTTTTTTGGGGCTTTTGAGGCACTTTTAACGAGCTGCTTTCACTTGGTTTATATTTCTATTTGTTAATAGAAAATGCCTTAAAATTACCGTTCGTGAATAAAAACGACCGTTCGTGAAGTTTTTTTGGTAGTTACGGTGGGTAAAGATAGATTGCATCAGGTTTGTTATGGTATGTGTGGTTATATAATGTGATTTTGGGGATACTATGGCTGGCTCACCTCTTATTTGCTTTTTAGCAGCCCGTAAGATCTTATTTACGCTATTGTGAAAAGCTACCTCACCTCTTTAAATGCCCCGGCTAACCACCGGGGCATTTAAATTTATAGGCATAAAAAAAATCCCGCAGCATGGCGGGATTTCCAGAATTAGTTACGCTTAATGCTTGCTAACTTAAAAGAAACGCAAGCGCTGAATCTATTAATAATTTTTATTGAAATTGTTGTTGTACCCGCCACTGTTACTGTTGGGGTTATTGTAGCCACCTGGCCTTGGGGTGGTACGCGGCTTAAACGGCCTTGCGCCACCGCTATTGTTGCCATAACTGCCTTGGCCAGGGCGGGTGTTGCTCTGCTTGGCTTCTTTTACCGAGATGATGTTCCCTTCAAAGAAACTAAAGTCCAGGTTATCAATAGCATCCTGTGCTGCGGTATTGTCCTGCATTTCTACGAAGCCAAAGCCCCTTGACATGCCGGTTGCATTATCTACAATTACTTTTGCAGATAAGATTTCACCAAATTCTGAAAAGAGTTTGCGCAGGCCTTCTGCGACGGTTTCCGGGTTGAGATTACCAACAAAAATGTTCATAAGCGTTTATATAAATAAACAATGAGTTACTAAATACTACGGTTAAAAAAGAGTTACAAGATACTTATTATTTTTCAAAAAAGGCATTGATGTTCCAATTAATCAAACTTTTTTTTGCTAGTAAGAGCATCTGTGTAGCAAGGACCGCCGCATCTTTACCAACCGAGCAATGTTTTCAATTTTGCCATGCCGCTCTTGCTCACCAGTACTTTAGCGCCACAATGCAGCAGGGCTATGTGGCTTTCTTTTTCGTAAGGCTCTATTTTCGATAGCTGGCTCACTGGCACAAAGAACGACCTGTGTACCCTTACAAATTGCTGCGGGTCAAGCGTTTGCTCTATGTGCGACAGGGTGCTTTTTTTCAGGTAGCTGCCGTCTTTGGTGAATATTTTTATGTAGTCGTCGCTGGCTTCAATGTAGTAGATGTCCTGCGCTGGTATTATTTTAATAGAGCCATTATCTTTTACCACAATCCTGTGCTGGTAGCCTTCGTAAACCTGTGTGTCAACCACAGGTGATGCAAGTGCCCCTTTCTTTTCGCCGGCAGTAGCCAGCCATTTATTCACAGCTTTATCAAACCGCTCTTTTGTTACCGGCTTCAAAATATAGTCAATGGCATGCGTTTCGAATGCCTTTAGCGCATACTCGTCAAAAGCAGTGGTGAAGATAACTGAGGGGGGATTATCCAGCAGCTCCAGCATCTCAAAGCCGTTGAAGCGCGGCATTTGCACGTCAAGGAATATGAGGTCGGGCTTCAGTTCCTGCACGGCTTTAAAACCCTCGAAGCCATCGGCGCATTCGGCTATTACTTCTATTTCCTTGTGTGGCTGTAGTAAAGCCCTCACCAGCTGCCTTGCCAGTGGCTCATCGTCAATTATAATAACTTTATACATTGGTTTGTGGTATTTTCAGGATAGTGGTAAAAGTATCTTCGCCCTTAATTGTTTCCAGCAAATCGGTGCGGGCGTACAGCAGGTAAAGCCTGCGCCCTACGCCTTCCAGCCCAAAGCCGGTGCCACGGGGCGGTTGCAAATTAGGGTCGAAGGGGTTAGTAATAGTTAAAGAAAGCATCGGCCCGTCGCTAATGATGCTGATAGTTATCTGTACAGCCCCGGTCTTGCTATATAGCCCGAACTTAATAGCGTTTTCTAATATCGGCTGAAACAGGAACGGCGGTACAGTGGTGCTTGAGTCATATTTTTTCTCAAATTTAACCTGCAGCCTGTCGCCAAAGCGCACAGACTCTATAGCAAGGTACGACTCAATATAGGCAAGTTCTTCGCTAATGGTTATCTTGTCTTCAGCTTCCCGTTTTACCGAACTGCGCAAAAAGTCCGATAGCTTGCCTATCATTTCCTGTGCCCTGTCTGGCGCTATCATTACCAGCGCACTTATAGAATTAAGGCTGTTGTATAAAAAGTGGGGCTGTAGCTGCTGCCTCAATTTAAACAACTCTGCATCCCTTAGCAGTACTGCTGCATCGGCATGTTGCTGGAAACGGCTGTCCAGTTCATTAATGTTCTTCTTTAATGCGCTGCTCGATATTATCCAGCTATAAAAAATCCAGGTAATTAAAAACCGTATGGGCAATGAACCCTCCAGCCAGCCAATATAGTAAGCCCAGCCTACAAAGTTAGGGTTGTCATTTGCAGGCCTCATCCACCATTTCAGCACATGCCATTCTATATAGCTGGTGCCAATTGCAAACACCAGCGCTATAAAAAGCGAGTAGGTAAAAAGTGTCACTTTGGTAGGGTAGGCCCTGATGAGCAGTATTGCTGACCACAATGAAATACAAATAAGCAGTATGCTGCATACAGTATCGGCAATAGCAATATTCCATACAAAACCGAAGAGGTAATGCAGGAAATAGAGATGAGCCGACGTACCTGCAAGTACAAGCGCAAGGACTACCCAGTGAATATTTTTGTTGATTATACGCAAAGCTGTTGCTAAACTACATAAAGGTTAA
>CANBTK010000018.1 GCA_947372365.1 Flavipsychrobacter stenotrophus
GCCTATGCCAATATGAAGCAATTTCCACAAAGCCTGGAAGCGCTCAAGGTGGCCAATGCTTTGATTCCGAATGACCCAATGGTGAGCAGCCTTACCACTCAGGTTTACCAAGCCATGCAAAGCGGGCAACCCGGCGCAGAAGTGAAGCCGTGATGTGGAAGCCATAGTTCCTCAGCATATGTTGAGTTGCACTTAAAATATTAATTCAGTATTCTTGTTGTTCATTATAATAGCTGTTTTCGCACAATGAAGAAAAACCCAATTACCCAGCAAGTTCAACCGGCCGTTCATAGCACTATGGCCGGCTCCCGCGCAAAAGGCTTAGCGGAGCCGGGTAAAGACCTACATACAGGGCTTATTTTATCTGAGGGTTTACTCAAGAAGGTGTTCTTTTTTTCGTTACTGGCCATGTTGCTCATAACCCTGGTAAGCGGGTATAATTGCGGCTTTAACAGCGATGAGGTGGAGATGAATAATTATGGCAAGGCTAACCACGCCTATTATGCCAGTGGTGGGAAAGATACCGCTATAACGGGTGTGTATTATAAATTTTTAAAATATTACGGTAACGCATTTGAGATGATTGCTGTAGGGGTGAATAAGTTAACCGGGAATATAGATGGGCCTAACGAATTCAATACCCGCCATATAGTAAACCAGGTAATAGCGCTGGTAGGCCTGTTGTTTGCAGGGTTGCTTGCCCGGAAGTTTTCTAAAAATTGGCAGGTGCCCATTTTTACGGCATGGATGCTTTTTTTAACGCCTTCGTTTATGGGGCATTTTGCGTTCAATACAAGGGATATTCCCTTTTGCACCGGGTACATTGCCACAATTTACTTTATCGTTGGCTTTCTGGAAGAATTACCTGAGCCATCTTGGAAGGCTGCACTTAAGGTGATGGTGGCATTTGCTTTTACCACCAATATAAGGATTGGTGGCTTTTTGCTGCTGGTATACCTGTTTTTGTTTTTGGCACTTTATTTAGCTACAAATAGCAAATTGTTGCAGGCTACGTTGAAAAATATTGGTGGCCTTGCAGTAAAATTGGGAACCATTTTAGTTGGTGGGGTAGCGCTGGTAATAGTTACCTGGCCCTATATGTTAATGAGCCCTTCATCCCTTATTGAAGCACTGGGGGTGGCAAAAAAATTCCCACTTAAGGTGGCTATCAATTTTGAAGGGGGGACTATCAGTTCACTGGCGGTGCCGTCGCATTACCTGCCCGAATACATGTTGATAACCATACCCATTGTTATTACCATATGCATAGTAGGTGGTGCGGTACTTTATTTTGCCAGGCGTGGCAAGTATGACGTGAAGTTGGGCCTTTTGGGCCTTTTTGCCATACTTTTCCCGGTAATTTACGCGGTTAGCACCGATGCTGCATTGTACTCCAGTTGGCGGCATTTTCCTGAACGAAATGCTAATACTGGTAAAAAAGCCGGTACTCAAAATCGCCATCATCTGTGTTTTTCTGGCAGCCCTTGCCAGGCCGGTTGCCTTTTGTGTACAGAACAACCCATATGAATATTGTTATTTCAACGAACTGGCTGGTGGTTTTAAATCAGCCTACTATAACTACGACAACGATTACTGGTCAATATCTGTAAAAAATGCCCTGGAATGGTTAATGAAGAATGAACCAATCGCTGGTTCAAAAGATACCATTACGATAGGCACAAATACGATAGAGTTTATGGAGTACTATTTGTCGAAGCACTACCCAAAAGCTAAAATTAAACTGGTGGATGCTGGCGTAACCAGCCGCAGCATTTTTGACTGGAGGTATTGTGTATTCAGCAACCTTTTTGTTAAGCCCGATTACCTGGAAAGCTATTACCCACTGCCGCGTGCCATTTATTCTGAAAATATTGATGGCCTCGCCATTGCCTCAGTCATAAGGGATACCATAAGGCTAGACCAAAGGGCGCAAAATGCATTTGAAAACCATAACTATTCGCTGGCCGATTCCTTGTATACAGCCCACTTCGCAATTACAAAAGACCATGACCCCACACTGGGTGGGTATGTTTCGGTAATTAAGGCTTCGCTGGGGCAAAATGAAGTGGCTATTGCTGAGGCAAAGAAATGCCTGCAATACCATTTTTCTAATGGTTTAGATTATTATGCCCAATTGGGCTTAGGCCTTGCCTACGGCAATATGAAGCAATATAACCTTAGCGTGGCAGCCCTGCAGGCAGCCGATGGCCTGTTTCCCGGCCAAAGCTTAACGATGTCAATTATGGATGGCGTGAAGGCATCAATAGAGCGGGATAGGGCAGCAGGCCTGCTCAAATAAAAAGCTGTTAGGGTGCGCGTGGCGTTGGTTTTAATAATTTATAGTAATATAATCTGCTTCGTAGGAAAACAGAATGGTTATTTTTTTGTTTTGCTTAGGTTTTAGTTTGCTACTGAATGATATATTCTGTATAATTGTCAGTAATTACTAACCAACCCTGAACCTTAGCCATGAAGAAAGAACCTGTTAATAAAAGTGATAATATTAAGCCGGGGCAGGTTGCTGCCGCCCCCGTTGCCAGTAATACACCCAATGCAGGGCAGGGGGTTACGGCACTGGTGTTGCCGGATGCTATGTTGCAAAAAATATTCCTGTTTTCGTTATTGGGCATGTTGCTCATTACTTGGTTTTCGGGCTACAATGTAGGCTTCCACCAGGACGAAATGGACATGAGCAAGTATGGCCAGGCCAACTATGCTTTTTATTTAAGTGGAGGAAAAGATACCAGCTTTTTAGGCGACAGGCTGCCAAGCGGCTCAGCAGCGCAAGTGCCACAGGCTTCATCTGGTTACATAGACCCGATGTTGCGGTATTATGGAAGCGCCTTCGAATATATTGCTACCGGCTTCAATAAGATTATTGGTGCAAGCAAAGGCGTTAATGAGTTTAATACCAGGCACTTCTTTAATCAGTTTTTCGGTATCCTTACACTGTTATTCGCGGGCCTCATCGCGAGGAAGTTTGCGGGCTGGCGTGCCGCTATTTTTACAATATGGCTGGCGTTCTTATCCCCGTCGTTTATGGGGCACTTCTATTTTAATACAAAGGACATCCCGTTTTGTGCCGGCTACCTGGCCACTATATACTTCACTATCAAATTCATGGAGGAATTGCCTGCCCCTGGCTGGAAGACATCCACATGGCTCATGCTATCGTTCTATTTTACAGTTAATACCCGCATAGGTGGTTTATTGCTGGTGCTGTATTTTGGCCTTTTTGCTTTTTTATATTTAGCAACCAATAGGAAGCTTTTAGCAGAATCGCTTACCAATGCCAAAGCGATTCTGCTAAAAGCCACCTACGCTTTTGGCGGCGCACTGGCCTTGTTGATACTTACCTGGCCATTTATCCTTATTAACCCTTATACCAACTTAATGGCTGCAATAGGGGTAATTAAGAAATTTCCGATAAAAATCAACATTAATTTCGAAGGGGCAATGGTAAGTTCTCTGGAAGTACCCACCCATTATTTGCCGAAGTTTATGCTCATTACTGCACCTGTACTTGTAGTGGTGCTGTTATTTTTTGGAGTAATATTCTACTTTGCCAAAAGGGGCAAGTATAATTGGAAAATTGCGGTATTGCTTTTGTTTTCAGTATTGTTCCCACCTGTTTATGCTATTGCCTCGCACGTATCCTTGTACTCGGGCTGGAGGCACTTCCTGTTCATTTACCCCGGCCTGTGTATCATTGCGTCTTTAGGCCTGAGCGAAGTGATTGATTTATTTAAAAAGCCGGCATACCAGTTGGTTATCGGCCTGCTTTGCATTGCAGCTTTAATAAAGCCGGTCGCCTGGTCTATTCAAAACCACCCTTACGAGTATTGCTATTTCAATGAGATAGCTGGTGGCTTTAAGAATGCATATTACAATTACGATACCGACTATTGGGAAATTACAGCTAAAAAGGCAGTTGACTGGCTTATAAAAAACGAACCAGTGGTTGCCAATTCAAAAGATACTGTAGTCATAGCATCTAACTTGTCGCAATTTGTTGACTACTACCTGAAAAAACATTGCCCGGGAGCAAAAATTAAGGTAATAAGCTCTGGGGTGACAGGGCGTAATGAGCTATACTGGCATTATGCCATTTATAATACCCTGTTTGTAAAGCCTGATTACCTCGAAAATTTCTTTCCCCCTGCCCAAACGGTTTATGCCGAAAGTATTGATGGGCTACCGGTTACTGTAGTCGTAAAAGATACAGCGAGGTTAGATTACAAGGCACTGGAAGCGCTCAAGGTCGCCAAGCACCAATTGGCCGATTCGCTTTATGCAGCCTACATTAACACCACAAAAGACCATAACCCTGCTATTGATGCCTACATTTCTGTAGCGAAAGGGTCGCTCAACGATAATGACGCGGCTATTGAAGCAGCTAACCGGGCTTTGCAATACCATTTTTCTAATGTACTGGACTATAATGCCCAGTGTGGCTTGGGCATTGCCTATGCTAATAAAAGGCAATTTAGGTTAAGTGTCAATGCCCTTAAAATTGCAGAAAGGCTAATGCCCAAGGAACATTATTCTAAAGATATTCTACGGCAGGTATATATGGTAATGGAAGAGGAAAAAGCGATGCAGCAACAGCCTAAGTGATAAGGTTGGCAGCAATATGCAACAGTGCGCTCACGCAAATGTGTCCGCTTTGTTTTTTGAAGCGCCGCCCATTAATCCTGCTATTATAAAATAGAAAAGCTACCATTGCGGTAGCTTTTCTATTTTATATATTGGTGGTGTTGTTTTATTTACTTGCTGTAGCCTCTATAGCTGTGTTTGTTTTCAGCATGGTATTGTATGCCTTTTTCAGTTCCACGAGGTTGTTCTTGTGTATGCTTGCTACGATCACTTTGGCCAGCATATCATTTTTGTCAGCAGCTTCTATCCTTTTTGACAGGCTTACTTCCGCATCCAGGTGCGACAGCGTAAAACCATGCATAGTAAGTATGTAGCGCCCTTCTTTAGTGGCGATATCAAGAATGTAATTTACTGTATAGATGTCATTGGGGTTAGCACTCTTAGTAGTGCTGAAAGAGTAACTGCTGATGCCGGAAAACTTATGCTTTCCCTCGTTCTTTACCATGCTGGTGCCAAATACATTATTGAAGTAATAATTGGCGTTTGCATCTAGTTGTTCGCGGGTGTAAGCATCATCTTCCATGGGGACGCTTATTTCGTAATAGGGTTCGTTTGATTTTACAGGTAGCTGTTCAGGTGCTAATTTGACCCATTCATATTGCTTGCCTATGTTCTGTGCTGTTGATTGAGTAGCAGGCAGGGCGAGTAATAATAGTAACATCCATTTCATAAAATTCGTTTTAAAGTTGTTTAATGATGTGTGTTTTTGCTTTCGATTATTTTGTTAATGCCTTGTACTAATTCTAAAATTTTTACAAATATATGCCGTTAGCTAATCATTAACAAATAAAATTGAAAAAATATTTCGCCGAGGTGGCACAAAAAAATCCCCGGCGGTTAGCCAGGGACTATATGATTACCTAAGAATTTAGATTGTTGTTTGTGCCCGGAGTGTTTATTGAATAACAGGCCTGTTGGCAGTAAAGTAGCCAGTAACGGTTTTGGTGCCATTGCTATTACTCAGGTATAGGGTAAAGGTGCCGGTAATGTAGGTGTCGTTAGTATTGTTGACAAAAACATCGGAATGGTCAATGGTATAATTCTGGCCGCCTGAGAAAAATTCATGCAATTGGTTGTCGCCATTATTGCCATTTTGGGAGAACTGGCCGGTGCCGGTATAAGCACCGTAGGCTTTGAGGTGCAGCTCATACTGGCGGTTGCTTGAGCTGTTAGATGCGCTTAATACGAGGGCGGTAGAACTGGCTGTTTTTATGAGGGTAACGTCAACGGTATTTTCATTAGATGCAGGGGCTGTACTGGTCATAACCAGCGCCATGCCATTGTCGGTAATACCAATGGTATTAGTACTGGAATGGCTGTTGTCAGTTTTAGAACAGGCTGAAAATAATACGCTGCAAATAGTGATAACGGACAATAATTTCCTCATAGGTTAATAGCTTTAATGAAGTAAAGATACAATTGAATCTCTTTTATACAAATCAGGTTTTAATGGGCTATATCATAGTGCCCCCGCTCGGCTCGGTTTTTGCGGTTATTGGGGCTGCCCGGTAGGTGGTGGTGCCCCGTTACCACTAGCCCGCATCCTTGTTACGGCACTAAGTATGTTATTGGCCATGCCGTTCTCGGGTAGCACTTTTATAGCCTCATTTAGCTGGGCTACAGCCTTATCATATTGTTTCATGTTGGCGAAAGCAAGCCCCATTCCACACAGTGCGTTGTAGTTGGAAAACGGCGAGATATTGTACTGCAGGCCAAGCGAACCATACTTTAAGCTCTCCTCATTCTTGCCAAGCTGCGCCTTTATGAGTGCCCAAACACCAAACAAGCCAACATTGTCAGGGCTGTATTGCTTGAAGTAAACTGTGAGGAAAGAATCTGCCAGCGCATTATCGCGGGCTTCGAACGCCCTGCGCGCCAGTATGTCAAGCCTTACAGTATCCTTCAGCACTGCGCATTCGGCCAGCCCGTCTATTTTCTCCAGGTGTATAGCCTGGCTTGGGGGGTAAAGCTTTTCCAGGTATTCAGGCGTCAGGAACTGTTTGCTGAATACCGAATAGCTCCAGGGCTGGCCATACCGCGTAGGTACATCATTAAGCACCACTTTCACTTTAGCGCCCGGATAGTGGCGCTTGATGTAGTATTTTACAAACATATCCATGTCGGTGCTTATGGTAACACTGTCCTTGGCCTGCATAATAGGCTCATGAACCATAAGCCATTCCAGCGCATCCTTCATGGTAATCTTCCAATAGTCGGTTTCGTATTCATAGTACACTTTTTTGTACCCGCCCGAAAATTCATTGAAATACGCATAGCCGTATGGATGGTTTTTTATTACCCACATAACCGGGCGCACCAGCCCGAGGGCGCAAACCGCCAGCATAGCCCACTGAAAGCTTTGTTTCTTCAGGCTGCTGAAAACATCATTTAAGCCCATGGCGGCAATGATAACCAAGCCGGGGTAAATGAACATAAAATGCCGCCATGCCGAATAGAGTGCCACGTTTGACATGATGGCATACACTATCGGGAAAATACTGGTAAACAGGATAAAGGAGGTGAGCTTCCAGTCGTATTGCTTCTTTTTGGTGAACGCAATAAAGATGCCTAAAAGGATGGCCGCAAGGATAAATATCGGCACCGTAATAAGTATGAATTTGGGCAAGTAATAAACAGGTATGCTGAGCGAATCAGTAAAAATGCCTTCAAAATTCAGCGGGATTTTCATAGGGAACTTCTTGACCACTGTAAGGGTAGTGGTAAGGTTATTCATAGGGTCGCGCAGTACATAGGGCCAGGTAACTACAACCAGGGCCAGGCCGCCGCCAATAATAGCCGCCAATTTAAATATAAGCTGCTTTATGTTCCCGATAGCCTTTGCCAGCATGCCCGTTTGGCTTATAGTATACACCAGCATGAAAAGGCCGAGCGAGAAAATAAGGAGTAGCCCGCCTATACGGGTGCCTGTTGTGAAGGCAAATGATGCCATCAGGCACAGGGACGTTTTCCAAGACGGGGAAGGAAGCTCTTCGAGGAACTGAATGATAAAATAGAGCGTAGCGAGGTAACCTGTGCAAAACGGTATGTCTTTAGAATTGAACAACGTGCCACCAAAAAATGCCGGGGTGAGGAAGAGCAGCCATATAGTAAAGAGCGCCGTTCGCCAGCCCCCCAATTTGCGGGCAATCAACCCGCTAAACAGCAAGGCAAGCACCCCGAATATTTGTATAAATACATGCCGGGAGTTGAATTCGCCAGCTCCCTTATCCAGCCCGGTTACTTTATTGAATATTACAGGCACATACTCAAAGGCAGTGCCATAAAAACGCAGGATGCTTTCAATTTTTGTTTCATCTGTAGCCGGTAGCCCCATGAAAGTGGTGTCCTTGCCCCCGCTGGTGTAATAAGCAACATTGGCTTTGCAATAGTTGTTCATGTCCATCTCGTCGGTATGGAAGCCAACGTTGTAGCCACTAATGAGGAAGGTAACCAGCATGGCCAGCAGCGATGCATAAAAAACTTTTCGGAGTAGCGGGTTATCGTAGGTGGGGGCTATGGTGGTGGCAGTTGCAGCTGGGTTGCTAGGCTCAGCGTTAACAGCATCCCGGATAGTAGGATTGGGCGTATTTCCCTGCGATGGCTTTTTTTTAGACGACATGATTTTTAAGGGGTATTAAAACCGAAGCCAAAGTATGAAAAATAGAGCTAAAAATGAAGTTTGGCTACTACAAACCATCGCGTACCATGTTAAGCACGCAAGTAGGTTAAGGCCACTTAACCGATGGCAAACCCACAAGGCACGGTATAGTTTAAAGCAATAGGGTAGTGCAACAAAAAAAGCCGGTGTTATTCAGCGTAGAAAGTTTTAATCACCACATCTTCATTTTCGCGTTCAGGCTCCCACGTGAGCGTCATAAACTCTTTGCCGTTATTGGTAGTTGAAAATTCAGCATGGTAATTCCTGTTGCCAATCTGCACAATTATCTCCGGGTCATTAATGTAGTCACCGTTAGTTACACTCCAGATGGATGCAGGCTTTTTGGTTTTATACTTTCTGTTTTCCTCAACTACGGTATGGTTCTTGTAAAAAGTAAGGTTGCTGAAATTTTCATCACTTGCGGTAATGTAAATGGTTGAGCCTATCCATTTCTTTTTAACGGCGCCTGCCAGTTTAAAATGTATATCCTGTGCGTGAGTGATGAACGATAAACAAACCAGCGTCAAAGTGGTTAAAAATTTCATGGTATGGCTTTATGGAACAAAAATAGTACTTATTCGTAATGGTACAACCCTGAGGGCATTCCGATATGATGTTTATCAACAATAAATTGCTGCCCGGGTACATTGTGTTAAGAAATCTTTATTGTTTTTTGAGCTGTTTAAAACGCTGTAACCCTCGACAGCAAAGGGTTTGGCTAACATTGCATCAAGAAATATGTTGCGATTTTTCAAAAAAACTTTTGAAAATCGAATTGATGCTCTAATTTTGACCTCGGAGAGATGGCAGAGCGGTCGATTGCGGCAGTCTTGAAAACTGTTGACTGTTATAGGTCCGGGGGTTCGAATCCCTCTCTCTCCGCCGAAAGGGACAAACTGGTAGCAATACCAATTTGTCCCTTATTATTTTCCCCTGAATCGCTTTGCAGGCTTGCAATCAGCTCAAAGATAGAATTCACTCTATCGGTTCGAAATGCTCCGTTTTTGCGGTCATACACAATTCCTTCAGGAAAGAGCAGTTTCTGCAACTTTTCTTTGCCGGTAAAATCTCCGGAAGCCCATACGGTATTGAGTTCTGAGGCAATGGTTATTGCTTTCTCAATTGCAGCAGCAAGGTTCGAAATTCCACTGCCCAGTTTAGCCAGTTTATCCGCAATTTCCTGATGCTCCTTATTGTAGCGTGGAAAGTACTTGTCGAACTGCTCCCTGCTCATTTCCTTCTTAATGTAGTAGCCTTCCTCAATATTTTCAAGACGCTCCTCCACGACAGCAAGCTGCTTTCTGTATTCTGCTTCCAGTTCCACCGTTTCCCTGTTGATCTCAGTCCATATCAATTTCATCCTTTCCAGCAAAGGTGCCTTCAGCTCTTCTTTAATACTGTATTTACTGAGCAACTCCTCAAACAACTTGTGCATCTGCTTTGCGCTTTTATTGCATTTACAGCCGATCGTCCGGCATTTGTAATACCACAGGTTCTTTGCTTTTACCACGTAGCCTGTAAAAGGCTGGCCACAATCACTGCACCTGATAAACACTTTTAAAGGTATCTCGTCTGTTTCCTTTTTATGTGGTACACCATATCCCGCAGATTTTTCATTTATGGTATTCACCTTCATAAAGATGTCCTGAGATATGAGTTTTTCATGTACACCTTCCACGACCTGCCCTTCCAGCATACCATGAGCAATCAACCCGCAATAGAATGGATTTTTAAAGATCTTCGTTAGCTGTTGCTTGTACATGGGTACACCCATCGCTTTCAGACGTTCGATGATCTCATCATTCTTGGTACCTTCACTTTTCCAGATAAATGCTTTTCTCAGTTTTTTACCTACAGCATTTACAACGATTTTCCTATCACCGTTAGTCCGCACAATGTCATAGCCCATAGGTTGCTTGGTTACCCAAATCCCCTTGCTGAACTTTTCCTTCATTCCGGCAACAGCCCGCTGTTTTCTCAGCTGGTTGTCGTATTGTGAAAAGATAAAGTGAATGGATTGCTGTAATACTCCGCTCGGATTGGAAGTGTCCGCAGGTTGGGTAACAGCAAACACCGTAACGCCATATTTTTCCCTGAGTTCTTCAGCTAGTTTTATAGCACCGCCTCCGGTCCTGCTGAACCTGTCCAGCGTATAAACTAGAATATGTGATACTTTGTCTTTGTGCTTTCTGATATAATCCAGCATCCGCTGGAACTCCTTGCGTCCATCTGTTTTGGCACTCTCATAGGTTCCGCCAAAGGTTTCGGTAATACTAAAATTGTTGCGGCTGGCATACTCTTCTATCGTTTTGCGCTGGAAGTCCAGCGATAGATTGTTGTCTGCTTGCTCCTTGCTGGAAACCCTGGTATAGACGACGGCCCTATTGTTCTCTGCCTTACGGACTGCCGAACGGCTTGATTTTCCGAACTTTCCCAATGCTATAGTCTTCATGCTGCTAATTTTCCGGGTTGTTGATTGTTAGGTGCAATTTTACTGTCGTTTTCGCTTATAACTATTTGATTATCAATATGTGTGCCAGTTTTTGACATTGCGCAGTTAAAAAGCATAGATGCGAATTGGTCAAGGCTACTTATGACTTCATTAGCTTCCTCATCACTGTAATGTTCGCAGCCCTTAAAAGAGCGCAACCAGTCGGCGGGCTTATCAAATTTATCAAATGTCGGGGTATTACTTTCGCTCTCCTCATTTTCTTTACTCGGTTTCATAAAAGGTAGTATTAGTTAGGGTAAATAAATATTAGGTATTCATTTATGCTTACGTCTAAACGTAACCAATGGTTAAGCTTTGGTGTTAGGTTAAACGATACATTATTAGTAGTTCTAGGTTGCTTCACGAAACAGCGGTAGCCGTGTCGGTTGCAATTGTCTGCAACAGACAATACAGTAGCTTACCGCAAACGTTCAGCCGTCGCAGTTCATAACTAATTCGATAAGTCTTACTTATAAGTTCGGTGGCCTTTCTAATATTGAATATGTAAACCTGTTTAGTGATGCAGATATTTGGTCGGAATTACAAATCATACTATAAAGTGACTCGAACGCACAATTATAATTTCGTGCAGATACAGAGTGCATTTCATGTAATTCATCTTCTTCCCCATTTTGGGCGATGTGGTTGTTTTCCGTTATCCAAAACATAGTTTTTATTTTTAGTATATCACTATCATTTATATTTCACCGATTACAAATAATTACCTGCTTTGCATTTGCAATGGAAAGTTGTCCCTCAGGAATATCCGCTTGCAAGGTTATGCGGAGGTAGTCGTAGTGGTTCCGAACAATTCCGAACGTCGACAAGCTTGCTATATTAGCCTCATTTATTAAAGCTACAACGCCCCGAAAGCGTCCTTTACATCTTTAGGTAGATATGGGAAGAAACGGGTAGTTTCAGGAAGCAAACATTTTTATTTTTACTGCCTCATGACATAAACTCACTATCCAGCCTCGGCTTCTCATATAAAATTAGGCTTGCCATTATACTTGGCTTTCCCGGTTTGGGTTAAATTGGAAACGTTTGGGAACGAAATGGCACAAAAGGGCACAGAAAGGCACATTCGAAGGGCTGTTTTGACTTTGCTTGTGTTTAGAAAAATAACACTTGAT
>CANBTK010000019.1 GCA_947372365.1 Flavipsychrobacter stenotrophus
GATGTGTACCCTTTTATACTGCTGAACCTTGTTTTTTCAACACAGGCGGCATATGCCGCGCCTATCATTATGATGGCGCAAAACAGGCAGAACGAGCGCGACCGCGAACAAGCCCATGCCGACTACCAAACGAACCTTGATGCCAAGGAAGAAATAGAAGCACTACAGGTAAAACTCAACAGCATAGAAGTGGAAAAACTGGACAAGCTGATAACCATGCTTGAGGAGATGAAGAAGGAAATGAGGGCCAACAAGTAAAAGGTAACCCAAGCCGCCAAAAACAAAACCAGCTTTGGAATTTGTCCTTTTTTATTCTTGAAATTTTATCCCTAGGTAAGGCTCTTAAACACCGTATACCTCAGCAACAGCTCCAGCGACAGGAATATTACTGCCAGCATAGCGAACGGGAAAAACAATTCGGCATAGCGCTTAAATGAAGTAACCTCTATGCTTGTTTTCTCCATCTTATCAATTTCATCGTAGATGGTTTTGAGGGAGTTGTTGTTGGTAGCACGGAAGTATTTGCCGCCTGTCTGCCCCGCAATCTGCTTCAGCAATGGCTCGTCAATATTTACGTCCATCATTTGTTTTATGGTGCCCATGGGCGTTTGCATAGGTATCATTGCCTGGCCCTGTGTGCCTACGCCTATGGTGTAAACCTTCAGCTTGTATGCCTTTGCTATTTCAAGGGCGGTTAAAGGCGATATTTTGCCGCAGTTGTTCTCTCCATCGGTCATCAGTATTATCACCTTGCTTTTAGCCTTTGAATAGCGCAGCTTGTCTACCGATGTTGCCAATCCGTCGCCTATAGCAGTGCCATCGGTTACCATGCCGCTCTTCAGGCTCATTATCTGCTCCTTAAGCACATTATGGTCAATAGTTACCGGGCACATCGTAAAGCTCTCACCTGAAAAAATAACCAGCCCTATCCTGTCGGATGGACGCTTGTCCACGAAGTCCAGCGCCACCTTTTTGGCAGCTTCCATGCGGTTAGGCTTAAAATCCTCTGCCAGCATACTGCCCGATATATCTACCCCCAGTACAAGGTCAATACCATCAGTATCGCTGTTAATGGTGGTATTGGTACTTTGCGGCCTTGCCAGCGCCACAATAAGCATAACCAGGGCCAATACCCTTAAAACAAATAATGCTGGGCGGAAACGGGCTTTAGCGCCCGTAGGCAATGACTTAATGCCACCCAGGGTGGTCATGCGCAGCACAGGGTTCTTCCTGCCCCGCGACTGCCACCAAACCATAAAGGGGATGATGAGCAGCAACGCAAAGAAATACGGATGCGCAAATGTGATGTGTTTCCAGTCCAGGAATGCTTTCATATTTTGTTTTCCGTTTGTGTTTGAGTGATTACAGGCCTTGAAGAGTCAACGAATTTTTTAGCGTTTTCCATCGCGTCAAAATGTTCCTGCGGCATGGGCTGCCACTTGGCAAACTTAGCCAGGTCGGCCGTTTGCAATATCACCGTAAGCACGGTTACATATTTTTGCAGTTCCCTGTGCATCTGCGCCTTTTGCAGCAGTTCGTCTGTCGTTAGCTCAAGGGCATGGGTTTTAAAGCGTTCTTCAATATAAGCCCGCACAATATCGGTAAGCTCTATATAGTATTCTTTCACTTGGTTTTTCTGCCACAGTTCTTTGGCTTCCAGTTCGGCGAGCTTGGCCAGTACCCTATCCTGCAAAGGCTTTTCAGGCGCAGCGGGCTTTGGTGGTGCAGGCTTTTTGTTTTTCATGTAGTACACCACACCAACAATAGTGAGTAATACGAGCACAATAGCGCCAACGATATACCATATATAATCAAGCCAGCTGGCCTTTACAAAAATGATGTTTTTTATGGGTTTAAATTCCTTGGTAGTATCAACTGCAACGGTCTGCACCAGCAGCTGGAAAGAATCGGTAGTGAGAACATAGGGCGCACCAGAGTTAGGCACTACCGCTACATGGAATGCAGGCACTTTAAATAACCCGGAATCAAAACCGGTTACCAGCAGGCGCTGGCGGTAGGTGACATACCCACCTTGCTTTACGGTATCTATTTTGCCCTTCTCTGTTATCTCCAGGCTATTGAAAGTATCAATGAGTGTGGGCCACTGTATTTTGCATGATGAAGGGTTGTGGCGCACTTCCAGGAACACCTTTGCAGCATCGCCTACTATTATCTGCCTGGCATCCATCCGTGCAATGGCTGTGGCATCGCCCTGTGCCACCGCATAAAGCGAAACAAAAATTAAAACCGTAAATAAAACCAACCTCTTAATTACGCCTGTGTTCATGTCTGTTTACTGTTATCAATATTTTACATTTTCGCGCGAAGGCGCTAAGCCGCAACCTCTGCTACAAAATTCCGGCTCACTTATCAAGAAACAAGAGCCGCAGTTTCACTATTTAAGAACCTCATTTTTTTATTCACCCACTTCGCTACCTGCACCATTGCGGAAATGGCAAATTGGCAAATTACTATCGCCTTTTAAAATACCCCTGCAGCACTTTTACGTAATCATCCTCTGTGCGGATATTCAGTAAAGATGCACCGCTTTTCCTGAACGCCTGCCCGCAATATTTATTCTTGGCTTCAAACGCGGCGGCATAATGGTTGCGCAGGGCTTTATCATCGGTATCCACCCACTTTACCTCACCTGTTTCGGCATCCTGCATCTGTATGAGGCCCGCAGGAGGCAATTCCTTATCGTACTTGTCATAAACGTGTATGCCCACAAGGTCGTGCCTGCGGGCAGCAAGTTGCAATGGCTGTTCGTAAGGCTTGCTCACAAAGTCGCTCAGCAGGAATGCTATCGTTTTCTTCTTAATAACGTTGTTCAGGAACTCCAGCGCAAGGCCCACATTGGTATCGGTAGTATTGGTAGGCTCCAGCGCAATCAATTCGCGGATAATTCGCAGAATATGCCCTTTCCCCTTTTTCGGAGGTATGTATTTCTCTACTTTATCGCTGAAAAATATTACCCCCACTTTATCGTTATTGGTCGTGGCCGAAAATGAAAGCACAGCGCCCAGCTCGGTTATCAATTCTCGCTTGCTCCTTAGCTGTGTACCAAACAGCGAGCTGCTGCTTATATCCACCAGCAGCATTACTATCAGCTCCCTCTCCTCTTCAAAAACTTTTACAAACGGGGTATTGAAGCGCGCTGTAACGTTCCAGTCTATGAATTTTACATCATCGCCGGGCGTGTACTCCCTCACCTCGCTGAATGACATACCCCTGCCCTTAAATGTGGAGTGGTATTCGCCAGCAAATATGTGGTTGCTCAGCCCTTTTGTTTTGATTTCTATCCTCCGGACTTTTTTGATTATTTCTGCTGTTGTCATTGTAGTAGAAAGTAAGTAGTAGAAAGTAGAAAGCCGACTTATGAATTTTCTTATATCTCTTTTGCGTGGTTAATATTAAGCGCCTGCCATTGCGCCCTTTATCACTTTGTTCAGTACGGCTGCCATTTTATCGGCACGTTCCTGTGCCTGTGCTTCGGTCCATACAAGGCTGGTAAGCGACGAAATGCAACGGCTCATGATGGCATCACTAACGGGGAACGCCTGGTTGGTGTAGTGCAATACTTGCTTCTTCTGCTCATCGTACAGGCGGTTCATCCAGCTTCCGCTCTGCAGGTGCTGCCACTTGCGTATGTAATGCCAGTTATTGTCGTACCAATAAAAATTGCCTCCCAGGCCCGCCGCAGCGAAACCAGCAACTGCATCCCTTGCCATTTCTTCGGTAGGCAGGAAGAACGACAGGAACGAACCCGCATCGCCAGCCGGGTCAGGTATCACCCTGAAGGTAAGGCCTTCTACATTTTTTAAGGTATCGTATATTATAGCATGGTTGTGCTTTTGCAATGTAAGGAACTCGCCCAGCCTGCGCACCTGTGCCAGGCCTACAGCTGCATGCAGTTCCGATATGCGGAAGTTATAGCCCACATATGGGTGCAGGTCAGCACCGCGGTCTTTGCCCATATGGTCGTGGCCGTGGTCGCTGTACTGGTCGCATTTTTCGTAAACCTCTTTCTTATTGGTGAGTACGGCACCGCCTTCGCCGCAAGTGATAATCTTCACAAAATCGAGCGAGAACGTACCCGCATCGCCTATGGTGCCCAGGTATTTGCCCTTGTAAGTAGCGCCTATAGCCTGGCAGGCATCTTCCAGCAACAGTAATTTGTGCTTATCGCAAATAGCTTTAAGCTCGTCCAGCTGCGCCATACTGCCACACATATGCACCGGCATTACAGCCTTGGTGCGTGGGGTTATGGCCTGTTCTACAGCCTTGGGGTCCAGCGTGAGTGTTTCATCAATATCTACCGGCACAGGTATTGCCCCTACCGACAGCACAGCTTCAAAGCTGGCCACGAAGGTAAACGTAGGCATAATCACCTCGTCTCCGGCACCTATGCCCAGGGCTACCATTGCCGTGGTGAGGGCAGCTGTGCCGCTGCTTACCAGCTGTGCATGGCTTGTACCAAAGGTGCTGCAAATTTCCTGCTCCAGTTCTTTCGCCTTCCACATACCGTTGCGGGCACCGTCGAAACCATAGCGCATAAGTATGCCGCTTTCTAATACGTCATTTACCTCTTTGCGCTCCTGCGCACCAAATAATTCATAGCCTGGCATAGTACAGATATTAATTACGACAAATGTAGCGGTTAAGTAGCGTATGTAACAGCGTGAAATACTTAAAATTTTCTGAAAAATAGGCCAGGGCAACAGCAACCCGTTAAATATATTTAATTTAACTCAAAATGTTTATTTTGCGCCCTACCATACGCTAAACCACACTCAACTATGCCTGACAAGCTATTCCTAAAACGATTGCTGAACCGCCTCATGCTGCTGAGCTTGAGTTTATGGTGCATGGGCGCATTGTCCAAAATTCAGCATTGGCCTTATGGCAGGGCAATGCTGGCTACAGCCGATTTTCTTTTATTTGCCATCTTCGCGTTGTTGCTTTTCCTGCCCGATAGGCGGGTTAATATATTAAGGTGGCAAGCCAAACTTGCCTATGGCGGCGCTACCCTTTTATTTGGCATGGGCCTTTCAAAGCTGATTGGCATCCATTTACACGCCATTATTTTGCAAGCAGGGCTCTTGATGCTGTTGATATCGGGCATATTTTACGTAGTAGCGTTATTCACCCACAAAAAAAGCAAGGAGATCCCTGCCCGGTTTGCTAAGTTGCCTGTTATTGAGGTGCTGGAATTAATGTTGCAGCCTTACACGGGGACATACGTGAACAACCAACTGCCCCTAAAAATTACTTTTACCAGGGATGCTAATATCCTTATAGCACAGGCCGCCCAGCAAGCCCCTTTCCAGCTACAGGCAATAGGCGCAAATTTATTTAAATATGACGCTGCCGGGATAGTTATAATGTTCGACTCAACCGGGCAGCACATGGTTGTCTTCCAGCATGGCGGCGAGTTCCCTTTTGTGAGGGTGTGATTTTTGCCTGGTGGGCATTCCTGCCACCATTGACCGGCCAAAAACCGCCACTCACTGAATTACCCTGTAGCACAGGGGTACATCTGCTATATTTGTAACTATATATTTGCTACACTATGTTTTCAACCGATAAAACCGAACAGCTAAAAGCTTTCTACTACTTCCTGCTACCTACCCTGAGTGAAGAAAGCTGGGAAATATGCCGTAAAGTGGTAAAGGTAGCCAGCTACAAAAAAGGGGCTATGATACAACGCGCCGGCACAGTAGAGAACAATGTGTACTTCGTCAACTCAGGGCTAGTACGCATGTTTTACGATGCACATGGCAAAGAAAAAATTGTTTGCTTCTTTAACGAGAACAACTATATGAGCGACTACCAGAGCTTTATAACCCGGAAGCCGGGCAGCATAAATATCCAGGCATTGGAAAATACTGAGGCCGTAGTTACCAGCTACAGCGACCTGCAAATGCTCTACAACGTAGTGCCGGAAGCTAACTACCTTGGCAGGTTAATGGCAGAACAGCTGTTTATAAAAATGAATGAGCACCAGGCTTCTGATGCAAACGACACCATAGAGAAAAAATACATTCAACTCGTGCATGAAATGCCATGGCTGACTCAAAAAGTGCCGCAATATATGATAGCTTCCTACCTTGGTATAACGCCGGAGGCACTCAGCAGGGTGAAAGCGAGGATGAATAAACCTAACCGGGTGGCTGCTTTAGTGGGCTAGGGGCAACAACCGTAAAATTGTTACCCTGCTATACTCATAAGTGCTATTTTTGCAGCAAATATTCATATCATGAAAAATTTAGTGAAATTATCAGTTGTTGCTGCTATTGCGGCGGCAGGCTTTGCTTCCTGCAACAATGCAGGCACGGAGGGCAATAAGGGTAATGCCGACACTACGCAAAAAGCAGCCCCACGCTTACCGGTGGCTATTGCAAAAGTGGGCACCTCTCCCGAATTCCCTAAGGCTACGCTTACTATGGGCTCGCCTAAAACTGAAAAAGCAGGTAAAGATTCCACTAAATTAACCTTCAATTTTGAGGTGAAAGATTATGAACTTAAAGGGCAGACACCTGATGCCTCAGCTAAAAACTGCAATAACTCAGATAAAGGCCAGCACATACACTTTATAATGGACAATGCCCCTTACAAAGCATTGTACGAGCCTAAAAATGAAATTACATTGCCTAATGATGGCAAAGAGCATTACCTGATGTGCTTCCTTTCCCGCTCTTACCACGAATCAATCAAGAGCCCGGGCGCAGCAGTGGTGTACCACTTTAAAATTGATGAAAAAGGCAACCTGAAAAAACTGGACGACCCTAAAGCGCCGCTTCTTTTCTATAGCCGCCCTAAAGGCGACTACATAGGCAAAGACACGGCTAACCTGCTGCTGGATTTCTATGTATGGAATGCATCGCTGGCTGCTGACGCCTACAAAGTAAAGGCTGACATCAGCAACGAGGCTGTTCCAAGCCAAACTTTAAGCACTACCATTGACAAATGGGAAGCTAATTTTATACAGAACCTGGGTACCGGCAAGTGTAAAGTAACGCTGACACTGGTGGACAAAGACGGTAAAACAGTTGATGGCCCACTCAGCTCCGCTACAAGGGAATTTAACATGGCGGCTACCGAGCCAATGAAATAATATTACAAATGCACACCTGCGCCTGCTATTTAAGATAACAGGCGTGGGTGTTTTTTTATTTATCCCCTAAGGGACATTGACGAAATAAAGTACACCATATGACGCAGTTATTTTTCTTTTATGCGAAGCGGAAAACCTGCGAATAGCAGGCTATTTTAAGGCTTTACAATGAAGCAGAAATGGAAAAGAACAAGTTAGATGGTGTACTTTATTTTGTCAACGTCCCTAAATGCAATACTTTTATAATAATGGCTAAATACACTCCTCAGCAGCTAAGGAAAATGGTTGCATTCCTCCTACTGGCCTTCATATTTTTCATGGCAGCCGTATATGTATTGCTGAACGCCAAATTCTAACCGGCGCTTATAATGTGGGGGTTTATTGCCCCATTAATTCCTTCATACGTGCCGCCACCTTTGCGGTCAGGATTTCGGAACCCGGCTTGGTGAGGTGCTGCGAATTGTAGAACATGCGCTTATTATCGCCCAGGGTGTCATCAAGGTAGTTAAGCAGGGGCACATTGTACTTTTGCGCCGCGCCATTGTATATTGCCAGTATATCTTCCTTGTGTATAAATGTAGGCAAAAACTCCTTGTAGATAGGCGGGAAAACCAAAATAACCTTAATACCCTGCTGCTTGCAATACTCCAGGAACTCGTAGAACTTTTCTACCGACTTTTTATCGTACCACAGCACGAAAGGCTCTATAGGCACAGCTTTGCCGGCATTGGCAAAAGCATAGTCCCAGCCCAGCGTTTGCCCTTCATAGCCTTTGTATTTCTTGCTTACCTCGCCCTTATTAAAAAAGCTCCTTACGCCTTCTTTAGCTATTACTTCCTGGTTGTTGTACTTAAATAACGGGAAATTCTGCTCCATGAACCCAAACTTGCCTTTGTAGTTTTTGGTCATAGCCCACACATCGGTATCGTTCAGGTAGGGCAGGAACTGCTGGTAGCCATACAGCTCATATTTTTCCATAAAGGAGTGGTAATCCAGCGTCTGTATTACGTACTTAGGCTTCTTATTGTGCTTCAGGTATATTTTAAACCTGTCATACTCCATCATAAACTGGGTGCCGTCCATGCCCAGGTTGTAGCTATTTACGTGCAGCATGCTGTCCAGTATCTTAGGCGAAATGTGCACCCATGCCCTCGATGAGCCACAAACTATCACATCGGCATTTATCTTCGAATTGAAAAGGTCGTTCCACTCGGCATAAAAATAGCTCCTTGACTTCCTCAGCCCGTTGTCTATTACATAGTTCAAACCATATAACAGCGGCAATGGAAGCAAGCAAAACAATAATAACCTGAGTGTAAACTTTTTCATCCGTTTCAATTAATCAGAACTGGAAATATATAAACTGCCTTTTCTCGAAAATACCTATATACAATATAGCCAGTAAACATGCGTAATATATTGCCCAGCGCAGGTAAGGCGGCTGCCGCCTCATTAAGCTATTGATACTGCCCTTATTCTGGAAGAAATGTACCAGCTCCAATATGCCTATTACCACAAAACACAGTAGCAAATTAGCCGTTGACAGCCCAAGGTTGAGCAATGGCAGGTGCTGCCTCGCAGCCTGCAGGCTTTCAGTTACCGCCTCAGGCAGTTTCCTGAAGATGTAAAATGCATCGCTGGCGGTATTGGCCCGGAAAAATACCCAGGCCGTTGTTACCAGTATGAAGGTGGTGAGACGCTGTATAAAATTATCCAGCCATTTAATGCTGGATAGGCCTATGGCCTTGTTAATGCCCTTCCTGAAGTTGGCGGTCATGGTGCCAAAAACGGAATAAAAGCCATGCAGCGCACCCCATATAATATAGGTCCAGTTAGCGCCGTGCCAGAAGCCGCTTACCAGGAAAACGATGAATAAATTAAGGTAGCGCCGGGGCATGGCTACTTTATTGCCGCCCAGCGGTATGTACAGATAGTCTTTAAACCAGGTGGAAAGCGAAATATGCCACCGCCGCCAGAAATCGGTAATGGTAGTAGCATTATAAGGGCGGTTAAAGTTCTGCATCAGCTTAAAGCCCATTACCCTTGCGCAGCCAATAGCAATATCGGAATAGCCGGAAAAGTCGCAATAAATCTGAAACGAGAAGAATATAGCCGCCACAAAAAGCGAAGTGGCATTATAACCGTGTGGGTTATTAAACACAGGGTCGGTAACCATGGCCAGCCTGTCGGCAATAACTACCTTTTTAAACATGCCCCACAGCATCAACTGGATGCCGCTCACCGCATTGCCGTAGTCAAAATGCTTCTCTTCATGAAACTGGTGCAGCACATTTTGCGGCCGCTCTATGGGCCCCGCCACCAGCTGGGGGTAAAACATTACATAAAGCGAGTAAATACCAAAGTGCCTTTCAGCCTTCTGGTTGCCACGGTACACCTCTATAGTGTAGCTCATGGCCTGGAAGGTGTGGAACGACAGCCCTATGGGCAGCACAAAATTGAGGAAGGGTATATTGTTATGGAACCCGAAGTGCTGGGCAAGGACAGATATGTTATTGTTGAAGAAATTATAATACTTAAACACAGCCAGCACTCCTATATTAGCTATCAGGCTCATAATAAGGAATTTCTTCTTCCTGGCTTTATCCTGCTCATTCTCTAATAATATGCCTGCTATATAATCTATAACGATAGTAAAGCCTAGAATGAGTATATACTCAGGCTTGAAGAACATATAGAAAAAACACGAGGCAGCCAGCAGCAAAGCCCACCTGAACCTGAAGGGCAAAAAGAAATAAAGCAACGTAACTACCGGGAAGAAAATAACAAAGGCTATGGAGTTAAATAACATTTCTTTCTTATTGGTGGTTAGCTTTTAAGGTGCAAAGATATTATTCCGCCCGAAATAACATTGCAATTATAATTAGCCCCATGTTACATTAATATGACAAGCCATTGCTTTACCCAATACCACCATACTAAAAACATATGCTAAAATACCTTTGCATTTAAAAAAAACTCACGCGAAAAGCTTACTTTTGCACGGTTACTCAACGGGCAGATGCGCAAAATATTCATACATATTGTAATCATATTTACAACGCTCAACATTGTAACGCTCAACCAATTCTCTAAACTGCCATTGCTGGCGGTACATTATGCCGACCACCTGGAGCGGAACAGCAAAACAACCTTGCTTGATTTTCTCGCAATGCACTACTGGGGGCATGATATTAACGACAACGATGAAGAGAAGGACAAATCCCTGCCTTTTAAAAACTTAAGTTCTAATGCTATACAGCATTATATACAGCCCAGTTTAGAAATACAGTTTACCGAACAGAAGCTTGTGCATACCGGAATTACACTTTCGGGGGCCAAGCCCGTTTTCTTTCCTAAAAAGAGCCTTTCCGCGCTCTTCAGGCCTCCCAAGGCTACCGCATAACTACGGCTTCTAATTTCAAGTACCCGTTGGCCGGGCACTGTTATATGTCAATGGTTTTTGTGCCAGGCATCAGCAAACCTGCCATAGTATATGGGTATATTTGTGTAGCAAGCCCCTTCTTTAATTGTGTAAGCACCACCGTTTATGCAATTCGTGCACTATTTCCTCACGAATTAATTCCAGATTTATTATGCTGAATAAAATCATCAGCTTCTCAATAGGCAATAAGCTTATAGTCACCCTGTTTGTATTAGCCCTGGTAGGCTGGGGTGCATACGAGGTTACCCAATTACCCATTGATGCCGTGCCTGACATTACCGATAATCAGGTGCAGGTAATAACCGTTTCCCCATCACTTGGTGCCCCTGATGTGGAGCGGCTCATCACCTTCCCCATAGAGCAGTCGTGCAGCAGCATACCCGGGCTAAAGCAGGTACGCAGCTTTTCCCGCTTTGGGCTATCGCTGGTTACAATTGTTTTTAATGACGAAACCAACCTATACTGGGCTCGCCAGCAAATAAGCGAGCGGCTGCAAAAAGTGCAGCAGGAGCTGCCCGCGGGCATAGGCAACCCGGAGATGGCTCCCGTTACTACAGGCCTCGGCGAAATCTACCAATACGTGGTGCGCCCGGAAAAAGGGTATGAAGGCAAGTATGATGCCATGCAGTTGCGCACCATACAAGACTGGATAGTGCGCCGCCAGCTGATAGGCACACCCGGCGTGGCAGAAGTTTCCAGCTTTGGTGGCAAACTCAAGCAATACGAAATTGCCATAAACCAGGGCCAGCTTAACGCGCACGGGTTGGTAATTACCGACATATTTGATGCCCTTGAAAAGAATAACCAGAATACGGGCGGCGCGTACATAGAAAAAGGCCCTACAGTACTGTACATACGCAGCGAAGGCCTTACCACCAACCTCGAAGACATAGAAAAAATAGTGGTGAAGTCGCTACCCGATGGCACCCCACTGCTTATTCGCGATGTAGCCAAAGTACA
>CANBTK010000020.1 GCA_947372365.1 Flavipsychrobacter stenotrophus
TTGGTGTACCAGTAAAAGCTCTTGCGCGGGTTATAGTTTGGGTTCGGCATAAAAAAACAGGTATCCTCAAATTGTTGCCCATATTCAAACTGGGCCTCGGGATGCCCTGCATAGGCTGCCTTTTTCAGGCAGCTTAGGTAACGGCCATATAATTCATGTATTTCAGGCCCGCCTGGCGGGCTTGCATACAACATTTTATTAAGCCCCATTGCTTCGGAAAATACCTTGCTACCCTTCATAACTTTGGTGTTTGCTGAAAGCCAATGCTGAAAGTAGCGATAATCCCGGAATTGCAGGAATAATTACCGGCGGGCTACCTACCCTATTGATAATTACTATCTTGTGCCAAAATATACTAAAGATGAAAAATATACTGTTGCTGTTGCTATGCGGCCTGCTGTTTACCTCTTGCAAATTGCGTGCTATAAAGATGGGCACCAAGCCTACGCCCAGTACCAGCCTGTCCCTGAAAACTAAAGGCGGAAAAAGCATAGAGGTAAAGGAAATGAAGGAAAAGTCAAGGAAGATTATTGCCGATGGCAAGGAATACAAGAAAAATGACATTCAGGAGTACAGTGATGGCAAGGGCTATTACATAAGGGTTGACAAATCAAATTTCGCAGTTAAAAAGCAGGAAGGCGACATATCTGTTTACACAACTACGGGCGAACATTCTTCCACTACCTATACTGGCGTTACTCCGTCAAGCCCTTCAGGCTGGTCTTCCAGTTCTCATTCGCACACCACTTACTACCTGCAAAAAGCTACTTCGCCAGCTTTGCTGCTGATGAACTACAAAAATGTTAAAAGCCTGATAGCGACTAATGAACCTGCTTATAAATATATATTATCGTATGAACATGCCCGGCACCGGGGAAAAACGGTTAAATACATAGGGCTGGGCGTAATAGCTTCCAGTATAGCACTACTGGCATTTGATTTAGGCGATGGTGCCGATGCTATTGGCGGCATGGGTATAGCTGGCGGCACAATTGTTACATTTACAGGCTTCTTTAAACAAGCTGCGGCGGGTATCAACTTAAAGAAAGCTATTGGCAAACACAATGGCGTTTATGACGATAAGTAGGCAATGCACTTTCATGAATGCTATATCAAAACAATATACATAAAATTATATTTATATACAAGCCCCGCCTAACCAAACTTACCTGCAAAATAACCTGTCTATTGTGGCAGGGTATGTTAACTCATGCCCTGAAATCAAATAATTAGTGTTCACCATATTTGTGGTAATTTTGCAGCCTGATGAAATTTAAGGATATACTTATATTGTTTGTGCTATTTCTTGGCCTGCAATATTCAGCTTACGGGCAATCGTGCCCGCCCAACATAGATTTCGAACTAGGCAATACGAGTTACTGGAGTTTTTATACTGGCAGCTGCTGCCCTATTACCACCCCTACCAGTGCTACCCATACTGCCATCTCAGGGCCTTATACCGATGGTTATGGCTTTTTCCCCATGATAGCCCCCGGTGGTAGCTATTCCGTAAGGCTCAATGCCGGCAGTGCTGTTAACGCTGAAAAAGCCCGCTACTACGTACATGTCCCTTCTGGCGCCGGCAGCTATGCCCTGGTTTATAAATATGCCGTTGTTTTGCAGGACCCGGGCCACCCCGATTCTATGCAGCCCAGGTTTATTGTTAATACTTATGACTCAGCTACAGGGGCAGTATTGCCAGCTGGCCAGTTGAGCTATGTCTCATCACCTACGCTGCCGGGTTTTTCGGTATCTACTGTTGCTTCAGATGTTGTTTTTAAAAGCTGGGCGCTTACAACGGTAAACCTTTCCGGACTGGGTGGCACAACCGTTGTTGTTGACTTTGCCGCTTCGGGCTGCGGGCCGGGCGGGCACTTCGGCTATGCCTATATTGATATGTCCTGCGGTTTATTTGCAACTTCAACTGTTTCCTGCGATACCGCCTCCGCCATCATTTCCGCACCGCCTGGCCTTTATCATTATGCATGGTACGATTCGTCCACTTTCGCTACTGTTTTAGATACCAGCCAAACTGTTACTTTTTCGCTGCCATCGTCCCCCATAACTTATGCTGTGGTTTTGGTGCCCTATTCATCTGGTTATGCCAGCACCACCGACACGCTGTACACGCATATAATCCCTTCCCACCTCAGGGTACACCGTTCCAGTGATACTACTGCTTGTTTTGGGGTGCCTGTTACCATAAGTGCCGGGGCTACCGATATTGCCACACCGCTTACTTACTCGTGGTCGCCATCCTCCACTTTAAGCTGCGCTACCTGCGCCACGCCAGTTGCCACGCCTTCGGTTGTTACTGCTTATTATTTTACGGCCACCAATGCCAACGGCTGCTCCATTACCGACTCTATTACCGTAACGCCGTCAGGCGGCCCTTATGTTATTACAGGTGCATCTACTGTTTGCGTAGGGGCATCTATTACCCATACCGATACTGCCGCTGGCGGCACATGGGGCATTACCAACCCATCGCTCGCAACTATTGATGCCAGTGGCCATGTTACAGGCATTGCTGCGGGAGTAGATACCGTTTATTATTCCGTAAGCGGGGCATGCGGCACGTTCTCCACTTACCATATTATATCGGTAGCCCCGCTGCCCTATGCCGGCACCATATCGGGGGCTGACAGTGTGTGCCAGGGTGCAACTATAACATTAACAACAACCGGGTTTGGCGGCACATGGCGGGCTGCCAGCTCTGCTATTGCCATAGCAGCAGCAGGTGTTGTTACCGGGGTTGCAGCAGGTGTTACTACCATTAACTATGTTGTTACCAACAGCTGCGGCACAGCCATTAGTTCCCATACTGTTGTGGTTAAGCCAGCGCCCTTTGCAGGCATTATTACTACTACCAGCAGTACGCTTTGCGTGGGCTCTTCAGCCACAGTAGCATCAACCGTAGCTGACGGCTACTGGTGGGCAACCAATGCTGCGGCTAGTTTAACCGGCACTACAGCTACTGGTTCGCACCCCGGTATTGATAGCATCTATTATATAAAAGGCAATAGCTGCGGGCTGGATACCGAATATATAGTGCTAACTGTTACTGCGCTTGATGCACCCTGCGCACCTAACATGGATTTTGAGCTGGGCAATACTGCCTACTGGAGTTTCTATAACGGAACGTGCTGCCCCTTGACTACTACCACAACAGTTGTACCCCATGGTGTTACCAATGCCAGTTGGGGAACAACCTATGGGGGGATACCAAGGTTAGCGCCGGGCGGCGCCTATTCGGTTCAGCTGGCAAACTTAGATACAGCCAGGGCACAAAAGGCCCGCTACTATGTGCATGTTCCGGCAGGGGCCACCCACTACGGGCTCATTTACCAATATGCAGTGGTGCTTGAAGATGCCGGCCACCCTTATGCGCAGCAGCCGAGGTTTGAAATGCGAACTGTTGACTCCGCCACTGGCACTGCCCTTTCCACTGGCAACTTTAGCTATATCGCATCAGCAGCGCTTGCTTCATTGCCTGGCTTCTATTCGGTAACTGTGGGCGCATCAACAGTTTATTGTAAAAACTGGTCATCGGCTGCCATCAATTTATCGGGCATGGCCGGGCGTACCGTTATTGTTGATTTTGCGGCTTCGGCATGTGGCTATGGCGGGCATGCAGGCTATGCCTTTATTGATATGTCGTGTGGCGCATTTGCCATATCCACCGCATCATGCGACACCTCCACTATTACCCTTTGCGCGCCTCCGGGCTACCACCACTATTCGTGGTACGACTCTTCCACCTTTGCTACAGTTCTTGATACCAACCAGGCACCCACATTTTCTTTGCCAGCATCACCCACCACTTTCGCAGCTATCCTTACGCCTGATTCTGGCTACGGGGTTGCAGATACCTTATATACCCATATCCTGCCATCCCACCTCAGGATTCACAGATCCAACGATACAACAATTTGCTTCGGCACACCGGTTACGCTCAGCACAGGCGCAACTGATATAGCCACACCGCTTACCTATTCGTGGTCGCCATCGTCAACACTCAGTTGCGGCACCTGCTCCACTACAGTTGCAATACCCACGGTAGCCACTACCTATTACTTTTCGGTGGTTAATGCCAATGGCTGCTCGGCATCCGATGCCGTGACTATTACCCCTATACATGGGCCAGGCACCATTACAGGCCCTGCCAGTTTATGCATTAGCACAACCACAACTTATACCGATACCACAACGGGCGGCACATGGCACAGCACCAACCCAAGTGTAGCTACTATAAGCAGCACTGGCATTGTAACGGCAATAGCACCGGGTACCGATACCATTGTTTATGCGCTTACGGCCGCTTGCGGTGCGGTTTCCACATTTGTTGTAATAAACGTTGTGGCTGCGCCAACGGCTGGCGTTATCACTGGCAGTGCCTCAGCCTGCGCCGGCAGTGCCATAACATTAACGGCAAGCGTTTCAGGCGGTGTTTGGAGTAGTGCGGCCTCATCGGTAGCAACAGTTGCTGCTACAGGCGTTGTAACCGCCCTTAGTGCTGGCACGGCCATCATATCTTATACGGTTACCAATATTTGCGGCACCGCTACCGCCACCGATGCTATTACCATAGCTACTACCCCATCGGCAGGCAGCCTGTCGGGGCCTGGCAGCGTATGCGTGGGCGCAGTAGTAACACTTTCATCTACCGTAGCAGGCGGTTATTGGGTTGCCCTCAACGCTAGCGCAACTATCGCCGGTGGCGGCCTCACAACAGGGGTTACCGCTGGTAGCGATACTATGTATTACATCGTCACTAACGCCTGCGGCACAGCTAGCGCACCGTTCGTCATAGCCATTAACCCGCTGCCTGTAGCAGGTACTATTACCGGTACTGATAGTGTGTGTACCGGCACCGCAATCGTACTAATAGCATCCATAGCAGGGGGAGCCTGGGGCAATATGCACCCGGCAATTTCAACAGTTTCCGGCGGCGTTGTAACAGGTATAAGTGCTGGCGCAGATACTATATTTTATATTGTTTCCAATTCATGCGGCAGCGATACCGCATTCTTCCCCATTCGTATTTTGAGCGCGCCATCGCCCGGCACAATATCCGGCAGTAGCAGCGTTTGTGTGGGTGATAGCATAATACTGTCGGCTTCGGTAACGGGCGGCACATGGGCCAGCAGCAATACCAACGCCAGTGTAGCTGGCGGCGTGGTGACAGGCTTAAGCGCAGGAAGCTCTTTAATTTCTTACACTACAACTAATTTATGCGGTTCGTTATCAGCAACTTACCCTATTACTATTAACCCATTGCCTTATGCTGGCACCATTACCGGGGCCGATAGCATTTGCGAGGGCGATACGGCAACCATGTCCAATACCGTAACAGGCGGAGCCTGGAGCAGCAGCAATACTTCGTTGGCTGTTATTTCCACCTCCGGGCTGGTGAATGGCATTAGTACTGGCACGCTGGCTATTTCTTATACCACAACCAATAGCTGCGGCACAGCCTATGCTACACATGCATTGTTGGTGCGCCCGGCATCAGTTTGCCCTACCGAAGTAAATGGCGTTGCTCAGCCTGTCGCTGGCATATCCATTTTCCCCAACCCCAATAATGGGTCATTTGTAGTGGCAATACCCGCACATGAAAATATGGTAACCGTAAGCTTAGTTAATGTTCACGGGCAAGTGCTGCTAACAAAGGCAATAACAGATAAAAGCATTTTGCAAATACCTGTTGATGTGAGCCAGGTAGCAGCGGGTGTTTATATGGTAAAAGTGGATGTTGGCAATATCACCTACAGGAGTAAGGTTGTTATCTGGTAAAATAGCTGCTACCCTACTGTTTTAAACAGCCTTTCCTTACAAAGCGCATAGCCATGCTTCCTGAAGTAGCCAGCCGCTACCGTGTTGGCGCTCCAATGGTCCAGCTCTATCCTTTTTATGGAAAGTTCTTGGGCTAACTGCTCGGCTTGCTCCATTAATAACCTGCCTGCGCCTGTGTGGCGGTAGGCCTGCAAAACACCCACCTGGTCTATATACAGTGATTTTGATGCATAAATGAAGGCGTTTTCCTTCACTTCCTTAACCATGCAGATGATGTAGCCTATAGCAATGCCATCTTTGGTTGCGACATATGCCCGGCAATTGGCATCGGTAAAAAAGGACTGGAATGCAGCTTCCATCCCGGCTTTATCAAAAGGCTTGAAAAACTCAGGGTGCATATGGCAATGCAAAGCCTGTACTTCTTCATTCAGGCTGGCAATAAGTTTGTGGTCTCGGGTTTCAGATATGGCTATCATAATACGAATATAATAAATGGTAGCCAGCAAAAAGGGCTACAAAACATTTTACTGCTTTGTAGCCCTGCCCCGTTCTGAAAGAACAATATTAATAATCGTCGTCAAAATCGTTTTTACGGCCCCAATCCCACGAGAAAGGCATCAGCGACAATGTAAGGGTAGCCCCTGTTTTGCCCATTACTTTGTTATCAATATAACCATAGTCAACACCTTTGAGGGCAGTGGCATAAGACAAGTCACCTTCAGTTGTGTTTACCAATGTAAGCGTACCAAAATAAACGGTTGCCCTTAGCTTAAATGCGAGCCCGGCAAAATACCCCATTTCAGCCATTATAAACTTGCGTGCTGAAAACTGTAAATCGGGCGTTACGATTTTTGAAATAGAGTACGATGGTGCAACCCCCACACCGGCCGTAAACAGGAATTTGCTCTTTTTGTTCAGTATTGCTTCGCCACCACTTTTATAAACAATGCACATTGGCAATAAAACCTGGTAGCACAGGCCAGTTTCTGTAATACTCGTTTCAGGCGAATAAGCAATTGTGCCCACATTGTAGTTAAACAAATTGACGGTTGATGCAATATCTAAACCAAATGACGCATCGTGGTGGGGCTTCGCAAATGGGAAATAAAAACCTTCTGTAACAGTATAAGACGAACTGCTTTTTACCTTCATTTTCAGGCTTTTAGCATAGATATCATCGGTGTAGTGTTGTGTAAGTTCCACATTCATGGCACAAACGCCGGCACCCATATAGTAGCGCTGCCACATTTTCTTGCCGGCTTTGCTGGAGTGCTGGTACCTGCTGTATGCGCGAAAGAGCCGCTGGCCCTGCGCATTGCTGGCAAATAAAAGGATTAAAACACATAAAGTAATGTTCCTCAGGTACATATAAGGTGATTTTGGGGTGCGAATGTAATTAAAAAATTAAAAGGCTGCTATCTTTTGCGGCTTAAACAAACCTGCACAACAATATATAAATGCAATAAATACAACAACTTTCACATGCAAATAGTTGCAACGCATAAATGCCTGGCATATTTTTTTCAGCTGGCAATTTTATTGCCATCAGCACAATTAACTGTTTTAGTGTAATTTTGCAGGCTTATGCGCTTACAATCCCTTCTCTTGCTTTCATTTATGCTGCTGCTGTTATCAGGCTGCGGCATATATAGTTTTTCCGGGGCAACCATAGAAGGCAAAAATATCAATATACACCTGCTTGAAAATAAGGCTCAAAATGTAGTGCCTACCCTCGCATCTACGCTTACCGATAAGCTAAGGGGGCGTATATTGTCGCAAACGGGCTTACGCTCCGTTAACACCGAAGATGCCGATTATGATATGCAGGGCGCTATTACAGGCTATTCGGTTGCAGTTTCAGCTGCGCAGAATGTACAGGTGGCAACAAAAAACAGGCTCACGGTAAGTATTTCCATTACCTTTAAGAACCGCAAAAACGAAAAAGCCAACTTTACACAAACATTTTCGCGCTTTTCTGATTTTGATGCTTCCCAGACCCTGCAAAATGTTGAAAATGCCCTGATAGAAGATATTGGCAACCAACTTGCCGATGATATTTTTAATAAAGCATTTGTAAACTGGTAATAACCTTACTTATGACGGACAACAATGCGATACAGTTAATTTCAGGCCAGCTGTTGCCACCTTACGGGGCGGCAAGCCCGGAACCCAACCCGCTATTTGCTAAATTGGCGCAAAAGTACCCTTATTTCCTGCCGCTGCGATACGTAAAAGCTAAAGCGCAGCATAATGAAAGTGCTTTTTCCAACGAAATGCTGTCGGCTGCATACCCGTATGTAGGCAACTGGATACTTTTTTCAGATTTTGTGCAGGGCGTGCAACCGATGGGTAGCCAGCAAAGCGAACCGGCCATAGAAGAAGCGGCACCTGCCCCGGTTGTTGCCGAAGCACCCGAAGCAATTGAAACCGTAGCAGCGGCCCCTGCTGAAAAAGAAGAGGCTGCGATAGAAGAAGTTATAGTACAAGAAGTTATAGTAGAAGACGCTATCGTTGAAATTAACGAAGCGGAAGCCCAAACCGAAGAAATATCAATTGCTACCGAGGAAGCGTTAACTGAATTAACAGCCGAACCTTTACCCGCCGCTACTGAACTGGTTATGGAAGATTGGCAACCCGCCAGAATATTATTAAAAGAAGAAGAATTAATGGACACACCCGTTGGTACACCAAATGAAGAGGTGATTTTCTCACCAGTATTTTCAGAGGACTATTTTTTACAACAAGGCATAAAAGTATCGGGCGAAATACCCGAAGATGTTGCTGAATTAACTACCGAAGAAATAACCACTAGCCAGAAGGATAAGGCCCTTATGGTAATGATGAGTTTTAAAGACTGGCTGCTACATTTTAAAAACTCATCGCAGAAGCAAATCGAAGAGCTGGAAGATAAGAAAGCGGTAAAAACCATGTGGCAGAAGGAAAAACTGGCCGCCGCTATGCAGGAAGAAAACGAAGAGATACCTGAAAACGTATTTGAGATGGCAGTAAACTCCATCACCAGCGAAGAAGGGCTGGCAAGCGAGTCCCTGGCCGAAATATACCTGAAACAACAGAAATATGATAAGGCTGTAGAGATGTACCGCAAATTAAGTTTGCGTAATCCTGAAAAAAATGTTTACTTTGCCCAAAAAATTAAAGATATCTTAAAAGAGAAAGAACTATGATCATCGTTATTACAGGAATAATATTGTTAGCTTGTGTTGTATTAGGTTTTTTTATTTTGGTACAGAATCCAAAAGGTGGTGGCCTATCAGGCAGTTTTGGCAGCATGAGTACTCAGGTAATGGGTGTTAAGCAGTCAGGCGACATCATGGAAAAAGGCACATGGGTATTGATAAGCACTATTGCCGGCCTTTGTATCGTATCTGTTATGTTCATGCAGAAGCCTGAAGGTTTCGATAAGAACGCCAAACAACAAACTAAACAAGCCCCTCCGGCTAAGTCATCAGCCCCGGCTAAAAAATAAGCAACCGCAACTCAACATATTCCATCATGCAACTGTACAACCAGTTGCATGATGTATTTAATGGCATCCCTCCTATTATTACCATTGTTGTGAATACCGCTGTGAATTACCTTGCGAGCCAATAGTTTTAAATAGCTATGACTTTTCAAGTCAAACGATTATATTTGCAGCCTTCATTATTTAACTATTTATTATAAAATATGAGTCCTTACTTCTACCTAGTACCGGGATTTGGTGTCCTGGCACTTCTTTACACTTTTATTAAAAGTGCATGGGTTACTAAGCAAGATGCCGGCAATGACCGGATGAAAGAAATTTCAACGTACATAGCCGAAGGTGCTATGGCTTTTTTGAAGGCTGAGTATAAGATACTCGCCTACTTCGTGGTAATTGCCGGTATTTTATTGGCAGTCATGGGTAATAGTAGTGAAAACTCAAGCCCGCTTATTGCAGTTGCATTTATTATTGGTGCATTTTTTAGTGCCTTTGCAGGTTTCATTGGTATGCGTATCGCAACCAAAGCGAATGTACGCACTGCACAGGCTGCACGTACAAGCCTGAGTAAAGCTCTCGCCGTATCTTTCGGCGGAGGTTCTGTAATGGGCCTTGGTGTTGCAGGCCTTGCGGTACTGGGCTTAGGTGGCTTATTTATTGTTCTGTATATGGTCTTCACTAAAGACAATACAGTAAATATGGAGAAAGTTATTGAAGTACTTACCGGCTTCTCATTAGGCGCTGAAAGTATTGCGCTTTTTGCCCGTGTTGGTGGTGGTATCTACACTAAGGCTGCCGACGTAGGCGCTGACCTTGTAGGTAAAGTAGAAGCAGGCATCCCTGAAGATGACCCACGTAACCCGGCTACAATCGCCGATAACGTTGGTGATAATGTTGGTGATGTTGCGGGTATGGGTGCCGACCTTTTCGGTTCTTATGTGGCTACAGTATTAGCTACGATGGTATTGGGCCGCGAAACAACCTCTGCTGGCGATGCTTTCGGTGGTATGGCTCCAATCCTGTTACCAATGCTTATAGCAGGTGTAGGTATCGTACTTTCAATTATAGGCACTTTGTTTGTTCGCATATCTGAAACTGCAGGTGTTAGCACTAGCGCAGTACAAAGGGCGCTGAACATGGGTAACTATGGTTCTATAGTTCTTACCGCAATCGCTTGTTTCTTTATGGTAAATAACATTTTGCCAGAAACTATGGTACTTCGTACACATGAGTTTACGCGTAATGGTGTTTTCTATTCTATACTGGTAGGCCTCGCTGTTGGTACGTTAATGAGTATGATTACTGAGTACTATACTGCAATGGGTAAACGCCCTGTGTTAAGTATCATTCGTCAATCAGCGACAGGTGGTGCAACCAACATTATTGGTGGCCTTGCTGTTGGTATGGAAAGTACTTTCTTACCAATATTAGTATTAGCTGCAGGTATCTATTCTGCTCACGCATGTGCTGGCCTTTATGGTGTGGCAATTGCTGCTGCTGGTATGATGGCTACAACTGCTATGCAGTTGGCTATTGATGCTTTCGGCCCTATTGCTGATAACGCAGGTGGTATCGCTGAAATGAGTGAATTGCCTCCGGAAGTTCGTGAAAAAACTGACGTTCTTGATGCTGTAGGTAATACTACTGCTGCAACCGGTAAAGGTTTCGCTATCGCTTCTGCTGCCCTTACTTCATTGGCTTTATTCGCTGCTTATGTAGGTGTGGTTGAAAAGAATGGTTTTGTTCTTAATGACGCAATTAATATCTATCATGCCGATGTATTGGCTGGTTTGTTCGTAGGTGCTATGATTCCTTTCATCTTCTCTTCATTGGCCATCCGCGCTGTGGGTGAAGCTGCAATGGCGATGGTGGAAGAAGTTCGCCGCCAGTTCCGCGAAATACCAGGTATTATGGAAGGTACCGGCAAGCCGGAGTACGACAAATGTGTGGCTATATCAACTAACGCATCACTGAAGAAAATGATGTTGCCTGGTGCGATTGCAATCATCTCTCCGCTGTTAATGGGTTTCCTTTTAGGCCCTGAAGTGTTGGGTGGTTTCCTTGCAGGTGCTACTGTTGCAGGTGTGTTGATGGGTATGTTCCAGAACAACGCTGGTGGTGCATGGGATAACGCTAAAAAATCGTTTGAGAAAGGTGTGGAAATAAACGGAC
>CANBTK010000021.1 GCA_947372365.1 Flavipsychrobacter stenotrophus
GGCACCGTGGCCACCAAAAAACTATTTGGCCAGCACAACGCCCACTGGATAGGCAACGGCCTGGCCGATTCCGGCAAGATTATGGTTTTCAATAACGGGCAGGGCAGGCCTACGGGCAACTACTCCTCTGTAGATATCATAACACCGCCTGTAGATACTGCCGGCAACTATGCCTATACCAGCGGCACGCCCTACCAGCCCGACTCCGCAGGCTGGAGCTACAAAGCTGACACCCCGGCCAATTTTTACGGCATGAACATTTCCGGCGCGCAACGCTTACAAAATGGCAATACACTCATATGCGTAGGCCCATCGGGCACTTTCTTTGAAGTAGATACCCTGAAGCATACAGTGTGGAAATACATAAACCCGGTTAACAGTGGCGGCCCTATGTACCAGGGCACCGCGCCCACCCAAAACCTTACCTTCCGTTGCACTTTATACAACAGCAGTTATGCAGGCTTTAGCGGGCAAACACTGGCCGCAGGCGCACCAATAGAAATAAACCCGATTGCCTACTCCTGCTCTACCGACAATGTTGCAGAGGTGGCCGGCAATGGCGGCGAAACAATAACCGTGGCCAACCCGTTTAGTTCAGCCATACAGTTGGTGCCCTCGCAGGCATTGCATAACGCAACTATAAAATTAACGGGCATGGCGGGCAACACTATTGCAACATGGGATGGCACAAACATGGCCGGGAACAGCCCGCTTTCACTGCCCACGCCAACGCAACTACCCAAAGGCCTGTACATCCTTTCGGTACAAGCCGAAAACTACCGGGCTACAATAAAACTTGTAAAAGAATAGAAATGCACACAGCCGCTTACCGTATAGTGTACAGCGTATAGCCGTCGGCTATAATTACGCTATCCAGCGGGCGTTTTATTTCGTTAAAGTAGCGGGTATAAAAATCGTCGGCAAGGCCTTTTACGGTAAGCATATACTTTGCCTTTACGCTGTCAAATATTTTCCGGTTATCTTCCATAGGCAGCAGCCAGGCTTGCACCATGCTGCGCTTGTGGGTATAAAGCGTAAGCATGCGCGGGCGTGAAAAAACTATAATATCGGTATCGCTTACGTGCTGCGCTATGTAGCTAAACGCCTGATAATCCCTGGCAGCAGGAACATAGCCTACAGGCGGGTTAAATGTACCCTTCAGATACCTGCCCCCGGTAAACAGGCACAGTGCGGTAAGGCCTATTGCAACGCGGCGCAGCGGCAGCTTTGTAATAGCCGGAAGTATAGCCCGCAATGCGGTATAGCAGTACCCATATATAAGCACTATAACGGGCAGGAAATAACGGGCATCGTGTATAGGGTAGTACAGCATCAGCACCACCATCAGTACAAAAAAGATATCATCAACCCACAGCCGCCTGCGTATAGCCATTGCAAAGCCTGTAATGCTCAGCGCCAGCCCGGCACCCTGCATAATAGTAACCAACGCCGTGCGGAAGCCATTATCGGTTTCGTAATAGAAAAAGCCGTTAATGGTTTGCAATAGAAAATTCACATTGTTCCTGAAGATGGAAACGATGCCAGTATCCAGCACCTGAGACAGGTAAGCGGCATAGAAGCCCGATGCGGTGGATGGTGCAGGGAAAATGAATTTTGTAACAATGAAATTAACCGCCAGTGTACCGGCTATAATGTACGCACCCGGCAACAATGCCCCCTTATCAATGCGCCTGTTTTTGTAGAGGCCCTTCAGCAGCGCAATGGCTATAAAGGCAGCCTCTGCCACCAGTATCAAAACTGATTGAGTGCGCACCAGGATTGCCATGGCTGCGAACAGGATGAGCAGCGCCAGCCGCCACGGCTTAAATACACTGGAATGCCTGTATAGCAGGTAAAGCATGGTGAACAACAGGCAGGGAAGGTCAGAGAAAACGCATTGCTTTACATCAACCATGTACCAGCTATAGCCAATAATAAGGGTAAGGCAGAATGAGGACAACACACCCGCCTGTTTCCTGAAATAAGCGAATGCCACCAGCATCAGCGCCACCGCCATAAGCGTATTCAGGTAGCACATGGGTTTTATGGCCAGCCCCCATATTTTTACCACAGGTGCCAGCAGCAGCGGGAAGCCCGGCGGGTATTGCGGCGGGGCATAGCAGATATTCCTGTCGTAAAACACATAGCCCGACTGGTAGTAGGGCTGCCCCTTGCTTATGTTTTCCGCCTCCTTTATGTACTGCGCATAGTCATCCCCACCCCACGAATGCCCTTCATGCACATTCATGAAAAACAATGGAATAGAACAAATGATAAGCAACAAAAAAGGCAGCAACCTGTTTGCCCTTCCGCCCTGCGGTTTCAAAAACATAATATTGTTGCTAAAACTAGCTGAATTAACCAGAAAATAAAAACTGTAAAAACGCGTATTTATTTCAGCCCTTGAAAATAAATACAAATGTAGGGTTTCAAAACCGATGCTTGAATTCAGCAAGTTGCGCCAACTGCCAACAAAAAGTTCCGGGTTATATGCCCGGAACCATGCGTAAATTATTTAGGCCATACCTGCTATTGGTATTGCTTCAGCCACTCCTTTGCCTCAGTATCGGTACTGAACGACTTCATGGGTATGGCAGGTGGCTTAAATTTGAATAGGATATTCATAATGATGTTGCCAAGCCCTGATTGGGAAACCATTGCCATAGCAGTATAGACTGTTGGCAACTGCTGTGCAACATAATCGCGGGTAGCCTTATCGGGCACGCCTGACGGGCACAGGTACACCATCAGCGGCTGCTTCTTCCCATTGGTAATGCGCCTTATCAGTTCAAAGCTTTCGGTAGTGTTAGCCACTGTCCTTGTAGGGTTCTTTGAAACCGAGGTAAGCAGCCCATCGGCAGCAAACCAATAGGTTGCTATCGTTGTTTCAAAAAGCTCCTTATCTGTTGGTGGTGGTGTCATTTTTCCTTCCGGCGCAAATTTTTAACGCAAAGTACACAGAGGATGCGCAAAGTTTCGCAAAGTTCACATTGTACCCCTTGTTATGCTTTTTCTCTTAGCGTTACTTTGCTTTTCTTAGCGATCTTTGCGTTTGATTTTTTTAAGGAACTCTTTTACCTCGTCAACTGTATAAAAAGGCCCTTTCTCTGCCTTTTTGATTTTCTGAACGATGTCTTCGTCGGTCAGTTTTTTTGCGAAGGGAGGAGCAACAGCATTTTTTTTGTTGCCTGTCGTATTCATATCCTAAAGTTAACCAGAAAATATTTAAATGCGTTAATCGGGTTTGTTTTTGTTTTCTATTTTAGGTGGATTCTCTATAAGGCCATCCCCTACGATAGAGCTTTAAAAAACCAGCCAATTACTTTTTACTCTCCTTAGCCCACGCATCTTTCAGCGTCACAGTGCGGTTAAATATCAGCTTATCTGGCGTGCTGTTTTTGTCAACACAGAAATAGCCCTTCCTCATAAACTGGTACTGCTCCCCAGCCATTGCTGTTGCTAATCCGGGCTCAATATAAGCTGCTGGCAATACGCTCATAGAATCGGGGTTAATATAGCTCTTAAAGTCGCCTTCTTCGTTCGATGGGTCTTCTACTTTAAACAGGCGGTCGTACATATGCACTTCTGCTGTTTTAGCATGCTTTGTGCTCACCCAATGAATAGTACCCTTTACGGTAAGCCCGCTGGTATCGGCACCGCTCTTACTTTCAGGCAGGTAGGTGCAATGCACCTCGGCAATATTACCATCGGCATCTTTAACGCAACCCGTGCATTCCACAATGTACGCGCTCTTCAGGCGCACTTTATTACCCGGGGCAAGGCGGAAGAATTTTTTAGGGGCATCCTCCATAAAGTCTTCGCGCTCTATCCATACTTCGCCGCTGAATGGCACCTGGCGGTTACCAGCTTCCATTTCAGGGTTATTATCCACAGTAAAGATGTCTTCCTGGCCTTCGGGATAGTTGGTAATAACCAGTTTCACGGGGTCAAGCACCACCATTACACGGTTGGCTGTTTTGTTCAGGTGTTCCCTCACGCAAAATTCCAGCATGCCTATATCTACAATATTCTCGCGCTTCGCAATGCCTATTGTATCACAAAACTGGCGTATAGCCGCTGCAGGATAGCCGCGCCTTCTCATGCCACTTGCAGTAGGCATACGCGGGTCGTCCCAGCCGCTTACGTGGCCTTCGTTTACCAGTTGCAGCAACTTGCGCTTGCTCATTACCGTATAGGTAAGGTTGCGGCGCGCAAATTCATATTGATGGGAAGGGAAGATGCCTAACTGCTCAATGAACCAATTGTATAACGGGCGGTGGTGAATAAACTCCAGCGTACAAATAGAATGCGTAATGTTTTCAATACTATCGCTCTGGCCATGTGCGTAATCGTACATAGGGTAGATGCACCACTTGTCGCCAGTGCGGTGGTGGTGTGCATGCTTAATGCGGTACATCAGCGGGTCGCGCAGCAGCAGGTTGGGGTGCGCCATGTCTATTTTGGCACGGAGCGTTTTTTCACCATCCTGGTATTTACCAGCACGCATCTCTGCAAACAGTTGCAGGTTCTCTTCAATGCTGCGCTCGCGGTAGGGGCTGTTGGTGCCCGGGCTTACGGTAGAGCCCTTAGTAGCCGCTATTTCTTCAGCAGTGCTGTCATCAACATAGGCAAGGCTTTTTTTGATAAGTGCTACTGCAAAATCGTATAATTGCTCAAAGTAGTCAGATGCATACAGCTCGTTGTCCCAGGTAAAGCCCAGCCACTTAATGTCGTTTTTAATGCTCTCCACATATTCAGTTTCTTCAGTTACCGGGTTGGTATCATCAAAACGCAGGTTGCATTGGCCATTGTATCTTTTGGCCAATCCAAAATTGAGGCATATAGAGGTAGCGTGGCCAATATGGAGGTAGCCATTAGGTTCAGGCGGGAAGCGCGTATGGATGCGCCCACCGTTTTTACCCTCTTTTATATCGTTTTCTATTATCTCTTCTAAAAAATTAAGTGATTTTTCTTCGCTCATTGGTATTATATATGGGCGCAAATATACAGAACTTGGAGTGCTTGGCCCATCTTTATGGTGTACCATTAAAAAAGGGGTGTTTTTCCCATTTAAACAATTATTACATTGCGTTAATATTGCGTATATTTATTGATAAAATAAAATTCACGCGTATGAGTTCGCAATTATTTCAACAGGATGTCCTCTTTTATCAGAGGTTTTTAAAAGCAAACGGGTTTTATACCAAAAAACTCGACGGTATCTGGGGCTCCAATACTGATGCTGCAGACAAAGCATTCGAGGCAAAGGGGCGGGAAATAGCCACAGCCCTCGGTACTTTTGACAAAACAAGTGAAAATAACATCGCAACACTTGCGCCTAAAGTGCAGGCCCTTGCCAGGAAATTCCTTAAACTAGCCACTACAGAAGGGAGGGATGTACGCATTATTTCAGGCACCCGTACCTATGCTGAGCAAGATGCCTTATACAAGAAAGGAAGGTATGGAAGCACCGAGGGCATAGTTACTAATGCCAAGGGCGGCCAAAGCAACCATAATTTCGGGATTGCCTGGGATATAGGGATATTTGAGGGTGGCAAGTATATAACCGCCGACAAAAAGTACACAGCCCTTGCCGGGCTGGTAATGCCCAATTTGCCTGAGTTGGAATGGGGAGGCAACTGGACATCTTTTAAAGACAACCCGCACTACCAGCATAAAGCAATTTCAGAAAAAGTTGCTGATGTCCGAGCTGCATTTGAGCTTGGCCAGCCTTATGTATAAAGCGGTACGTGGCGGATAAACCCGCCACAACCGTTTCTTTTAAATTTTTATTTTGCCCCCTTTACTGCCAACAGGTAGGATACTATTTTATTGCAGGTAACCGAGTCAATCGGGGCGTTGTACTTGGCTACCATTTTATGAACTTCTTCTTCCCATATTTTTTTTGAAAAATCGGGCTGCATGCTGATGTACCTGAGCGAATGGCACATGGAACAGTAGGACATGAATTCGTTTTTGCCTTCTCCTTCCGGGAAGTTAGTAACCTCCGGCGTGATGCTCATTTCGTGCACACTGCCCTTTACGGCAAAAGTGTGTTCGGCTTTGGGGGCTACCGGAGCGGCAATGGCGGCTTGCTCCTGCTTTTCCTGCTTGCAGCCTTCGGTGCCCACCAATAAGCAGCATATAACCGTTACTGCCAGCTTGAGTAAATGTGTTGCTTTCCTCATTTTACATCTATTTCAAGGTGCTCAATAAACCCACGGGCATAGCCGCTTTTATTCCATTGCTGCTCAGGCTGGGTGCGGCCGGCGCTATCAGTAGCCCTCACCTTCAGGTGGTTAATGCCGGTTGCCTGCGGCATCCAATCATACCGCCAGCGGCGCCACGAATATTTGCCCAGTTCCGGGTTAAGCTTCGCAGGGGCCCACGTTTTACCATTGTCTACAGAAATTTCTACTTTTTGTATAGGCGTACCATCTGTAAACACCAGGCCTTCTACAGGGCATGGCTTATTCACGCTTACGGCATCGCCAGGCTCAGGCGCTACAAAAATGGAGTGCATTTTTATGTTGCTGATGGGCACCCTTGCCTGTGCAGGGCTGGCTGGCGATTCGTTGATTTCGGTGTTAGGCGGCACCAGGTAGGCTTTCTCCATCCAGAAGCCTGTGTACTTTTCGGTAAGCACGTTTATAGAATTAAGTGCCCCTACCCAGTAGGTAGCATACCAGCCCGGCACTACCAGCTTCAGCGGGTAGCCGTTAAGCATAGGTATGGGTGCGCCGTTCATTTCGTAAGCTATCATTACCTCGCCATCCATGGCATGCTGTATGCCCAGCGATTTTATAAAAGCGGGTATAGCGGGCAATGCGCCCCTGTCCATCCCCTGGAAGGTTACATCAACCGCGCCCTCTTTCACGCCTGCCATTGCCAGGATATTTTTTAGTTTTACGCCCTTCCATTTGGCATTGCCCATACCGCCGTTGCGCCACTGGCTGCCCGGAACCTGAGGCTCAAAGGTGGACCTTGAGTTACCCGCACAAACGGCCACAGCCACAATAGAGTCGGCCGGGAATTTTGTTTTCAGGCCGTCCATTGATAGCGCCAGTGTTTTATTTACCGCACCACCTATGTACAACCTGAAGGTATCTATATCTATTTTGGTTACTAACTGCGCCATATGCCAGCGCACGAAGAAGTATTCATTGGGCGTAAAGTCTTCTTTAAATACCCTGAGGGGTGTTTCCAGTTGCGGGGGGCGGTCGGTTAGCAGCCTCATCTCGGCTTTCTCCGGGTACTTCACCATGTCGTCAGCCACTTTTGGCTTGCTGCTGTTCGCACTCCCTCCGCTGCCGCAGGCGGTTATGAATATAGGTAACGTAAGTAAAATGGCGAAAGCGCCAATTGCTTTTTTCAATGCTTGCTTTTTTTGTTGCATAGCCTCCATAACTGGTGGCATGTTAATTTAATTCAGAAGGCCTACGCCAGGGATTTGCGGCCCTTAAGGGTTCAGTACCTTAAGTGCAGCCAGTTGCCGCCATTATGTAACTAATTGGGATAAATTTACTTATTTTGTTTGCAAAAACCAATACCCGGGGCTTCCGGGCAAACTATATCAAATGAAAAAAATCTTTTTAGCAGGCGTTGCTACCATGGCGCTATTCTTTGTGTACTCTTGCGGCAGCAATACTAATAAGCCAGCCGGAAACCCTTACACCAACACTACGCCGGAAGCCAAACCTGCGGCAGTTGATGGCGAAAGCATCTATAAGAAGACCTGTGTTGCCTGCCATATGGGCGATGGCGGCGGCGTAAACGGCGCGTTCCCCCCACTGGCAAAATCTGACTACCTGGCCGATAAAGGCAGGGCTATACTACAGGTAATTAAAGGTAAAAGCGGCGAAATGGTAGTGAATGGCTCTACTTACAATGGTACTATGCCCCCGCAGCCCCTGAATGATGAGGAGATAGCGGCTGTGCTCACTTATGTTTATAGCAATTTTGGCAATACCGGCGGCCCTGTTACAGCGGCTGAGGTAAAGGCAGTACGGGATAAGAATTAATACAACTAAGCCAGGTAACTTTTCATACAATGCCACTGGCAGCCAAGCCCTTAGCAAAGCAGATAACACTACATACCTGTTGTGCGATTGAAAAAATCATTAAACCCTTTCAGGGTTCTTTAAACCTCGAAGAGGTGCCATTATTATAGTATAACAGCCTATTCTGTCTGTTAAACCCTGAAGGGGTGGCATATAGCGCTAAACGCACAACCGGTACTCCATATAAAAACCCACACCTGCAAACTGCAGGTGTGGGTTTTTAAAATACTGGCAATGCACCGGGTTAAAGCACCAGTGCAGCTATAATTGCCACAAGCAATATAAATAATAGTATTTCCAGGCCGCCTAGTATAAGGCCGGCAAGTGCCATGCCCGTAAATTTATATTTCCTCCTGTTGAGGCCAATAATGCCAAATACAATTGCAGCAATGCCTAATGGCACCCAGGCCAGCGTACTGACCAAACCAACAACGCCGCACACCAGCGACACGATGCCCGGCCAGCCTTGCTTTTCCCTTGGCCCGCCTGCCGCCGGGGCAGCGTGGGGGAATACCATACTCTTGTAAGCACTGAAAAGGCGCGGAAGGCGGCGCTCAGCAAAAACCTTTTTGTGCTCTGCCGTGCCTGCCACCGGGGCTGTAGCAGTTGAAATGGTAGTAAGTTCGGTAGCAACTTGTTTCGGCTTCATACGGAAACCTCCATAGCTGGTGCCAATACCTGTGGCCACCAATACAACAACCAATAAGTAAACCTTGAGTAACCTTTTCATCATTCTCGATTTTAGTTTAAAAATATAATTTATGATTCCTGATTCAAAACCCAATAATCTGCTGCACTTGATAGGCATGTAAGGGCACCTTATTATTCCTCCAGCAATACTTTAGGAATATGGCCTGCCTTTTTCAATGACTTACTGGTTGGAGTGCATTTTATTGCCTCCCCACCGGAGTATACGATTATATCAAATAGTGTGCCATTAATGAAGAGTCTATGGAGCACAGGGTTGCTTACTTCCGAAAAATAACGGGTACCACCTGTTACATTGCGCACATCCATTTTCTTAACGGAACAGGCTGCTTCGTTTGTACCCGGCGCAACAACCCGGAACGAATCAATTTTGGGGGCAGCCGCACCCGAACGGGTAAAATTGATTTTAGCTTTGAACTGGCTATCCTTCGGGCTCCTGAAGGTAAAGTCCGCCAGTAGTTTAGCGCTTGTGCTGTTAAACCAAAGCGGCTTTACAAAATACTGCTCTGCCCCACCCTCAACCAGAAATGTTTCAATAACTGTATTCCCTATTTTCTTTGTCCCCTTCAGCCTTATGCCGCAGGAAACCAGGGGCATAAGGCACGCCAGCGCGAGCAGGCACATGGGAATCATCCTATTTTTCATCTAAAACCCTGTTTTTTAAGTTGCTGCTTAAATAATAACCCATTATCAGCGACGAATCGTTGCTGATGGCGCCGCCAAGCAGCATATTTTTACGGGGTGTTTTTACTATCTCTACCAATACAAAATTGGTGGAGTCCCTGGTTACTATTTTAGCCTCGTTTGAATCGGAGGAAATACTAAAAACAACTTTCTTTGGCCCTAATGATTCAATAAAAGCCGCAAAAATCGCCGGCACATCGCCATTCACAGGTATGCCATAAAAAAAACGGCAGGCATTGCTGTGAAAAAACTTATTAAGCGGGCATTGGTAGCCGGGTAGACTATTAAAGTAATGCTGGTAGGCATCAAAGCTGAATTTATCCATTTTATTCACATCCGTGCTTTTTTCCCCATCGGCCAGCTTAACCACCTCATTATTGGCGGTTGTTACCCTGTCCGCGCTGTCCCCCGCCTTACAGCCCAGGAAAGTGCATGGCAATAATGCCAGCAACACAAACAGCAAAAAATTATGCATGTCTTTCTTCATACTGTGTAAAGTAAAAAAAAGCTGATTTTATTTTACAATAAAATCAGCTTCTTAAAAAAATTAGTTACTTATAAATTATTCGCCTGTAACGATAGTTTCGTACGTCTGAACGATGCCCAGGATGTCGGTATGCTTGATATCAACAGTTGATATTTTAGTGATACCGCCATTTTTAGCAGCTGATTTTATTGACGCATCAGCACCAAAAGCTAAAGAATGTAAATAAACCGTTGCTGTTGAAGTACCTACTTTTGAACCAACCGGGTTAGATGTAGCCCCAACCGGAACTGTAATAGAGCAGCTAGACACTAATGATGCAACGGCAACACATGCGCCCAGAAACAAGAATTTTGTTTTTTTCATAACGTTTGTTTTTCAATTTCCTACTCTTAAGGCTTTTCGGTTACGCCCCGTTTTTTTAAGTGTTCTCTGGGCTACACTTCTGTGACAAAAGTAAAAACTATTTTTTTAGCAAGCAAGCACTAAAGCTAAACCATCTCTTATTTTTTTATATTGTTAAGAAATTAATTTCCTAACAGATGTATAAAAAGGTTGCATATAACGGATGGGCGGGGCAGTCAATAGCAGTTTCAGGCGGCTATTTCAGGCTATTCTATAAAGCTAATCTTTTAAGATAAACGAATCCCTTGCCGGGTTCTTCAGCCATTCTTTATAGCTGCTGCGTATCCACATTTTTAGCTCCAGGTCGGTCGCATTACGTGCAAAATCGTAACGCATGGGGTAGGCATACATAAAATGGCCTATGCTATCGCCGGTGAGGCCGGTAAGCTTTGTCACCAGCGCCGGGGTGTAGCGGGTGTCAATATACTTTTCAATCTCGCCATTGTAAAAATTCTCCTGAAACTGGTACACCCGTTTAGCTTTCTTTGAAAATAGCTCTGCAATAGCTGAGGCGGGGCTTACAAATGGGTTGGGTGGCGTGCGCTGCAGTGGTATTTTATAAGTTTGCTGCCTTTCCAAAGAGTCAAGCTGATACTTGGAAAGGTGGCTGGCACGGAAGGTAAACTCCTTCAGCTCGTTCTCTACATGCAGCATTAATACATTTGTATTGGCTATCAATACCGATGGAGGCTTTACTTTGCTCAGCGAGCCATACCCAACGCATGAAAACCTTATGTTATCGCCCTGCTGTGCAGGTATGGAATAAAACCCGCCTGCATCGCTGGTAGTGCTTTGCCGGTTACTTTCGTTGTAAACCGAAACCAACGCCAGGGGCAGGCCGGTAGCCGCATCTTTTACAACACCCTGCATTGTTTGCGCATAAGTATAGCCTACCCCTAACGGGGCAAGGCTGGTAGCCAAGCATAATATAAAAATTAGTATAGCCCGCAAGTAGGAATAATGTGTTAAGTAAAACTACCTCATTTAAACCCTTTACCACTGTGGTGCCGGCAATTTGGGAATATTTTAAGAAAACACACCGCCCGTAGCACGCATGGGCTATAGTACA
>CANBTK010000022.1 GCA_947372365.1 Flavipsychrobacter stenotrophus
CCATTTTGTGCCCATATAATGTTGCCATACATAAGGTTTGCGAATTGCGACCAGCCGCCGCCCAGCGTAACACGGGTTTTGTTATGTGCATACTGTAGCGAGAAAACCCCGCCATAGTAATAGTTATCCAGCCACAAGCGGCGAATAAGGTCAGTTTGGGTAGTAGTGTCGCCTTTGGGCGTAATGACGCTGCCAAGGCCATATGCGGCATAGCCCTCGCCTGTTTTGTACTCTTCATAGTACCCCTTGCCCCTGGTTAGGAAAAGGCCAGCGTGTCCGGTTAGTGAAGAAGAGAACTTGTGGTCAGCAAATAACTGGTAGTAATTTTGCAGGTAGTTATCAGTCTGGTTGTTATAGAAAGTGCCGTCAGCCTTCATGCCCAGTTCATTATACCTCCTGTTAGTAGAAAGCGAGTCCTGTGGTACGCCATTCCATGCCTGCCCGGTTTTTTCTGTGCCAGGCATAAACAGGAAGTGGAAAGAAGTATTGCTGTTAGGCGCCCATCCTGCCGTAAACTGCATAGACTTTAAATCGCTTGCCGAGCGTTGTATGTAGCCATCAGAGCTTATTTTAGACAGGCGCACATCAAACTGCCAGCCACCTTTAAGCAGGCCTGTTCCGGCCGCCAGGGTGTTTTTAAAGGTATTAAAAGAGCCCGCGCTTGTGCTGTAGGTTACACCAGCAGTGTCCATCTGTTGCAGGTTGCTGATGCTGATGGTGCCGCCAAATGCGCCTGCGCCGTTGGTCGATGTCCCTACGCCCCTTTGTATTTGTATGGAATTGGTAGACGATGCTATGTCTGGTATATCCACGAAAAATGTGGCCTGCTCTTCAGGGTCATTAACCGGCATACCGTTAAATGTAACATTGATGCGCGTCGGGTCCGTGCCGCGTATGCGTATGCCGGTATAACCCACGCCGGCCCCGGCATCAGTATTCACCACTACCGACGGAGTGTATTGCAGCAGCATCGGCAAATCCTGCCCAAGGTTCATTTTAGCAATCTCAGCCTTTTTGAGGTCAGTTTTGGCAAAAGGCGAGTTGGCTGATGCCCTAAGGCTACGTACCTCTACCGGTTGTAGTTCATTAGTTTTTTTGGGTGCACTGGCAACCGTATCCGTAGTTTCATCATCATCGGTGCTATCAACAGCAGGCCTTGTTTGCGAATAGCCGCAAGTGGCGGTGGCAGCAGCGATGGCAGACAGGAAAAATAACTTTTTCAGCATGGTTTTGCTTTTTAATGGTTATTTGGGGTGCCATCATATCCTGTGCCGATGCTTAATAGTAGGTAACAATAACACATAGCTGTGTAGCCATTAGTTACGCCGCAAACCATTAATTCATAAAATCGCTGAAGTTGCAACTCCCTAACCGGCATTACCCGGTCCAGGTTCAGCGGGTATAATCTCAGCCTTTATATTCAGGCACCCCGTTTACAATTAAAATTAATTGCGCTGCAAAGTTAGGCATCGGCACCCAATGTGCAAGTATTTTTTTCAAGAAAGGCCATATTGCCCCTGTGTTATTGGTGGGTGGCACCATCGCACATAAATCAATGTACAAACATCAATATGGCGATATATTATATGGGTTAACAATTTTTTAAAGTAAAATTAAAATTCCGTAGTTTTGATGTTCCTATTCAAATTTTTTTATAAAAACAAACTTAAAATGAAAAAAACTTTTGCTTTTTTGGCATTGGCTGCAAGCCTTGCCGTTAGTACACGCGGCACGTCCCAGGTAATCTACTCCGAGGACTTTGAAGGCGTTACATTCCCTGCACTGCCTTCAGGATGGTCGCAAAACGTAACCCCTAACGACTCTGTTGGCTGGAATTCAGGCGACAACACTACCCTTGGCTCTACTTCTTTTAATATGAACTCCCACACAAAGTTTGCAGGTGTTAATGATGACTCCCATCAATTTGCAAGCAATGGCGATATACTTTTAAAATCAGGCACTTTCAGCCTTGCAACTGCAACTGCCCCTTACCTTTCTTTCGATTGTTGCTTCTTAAAAGGCACTTACGGTGGCTTTACTGAAGCTGGTACAGTTGAGGTTTCTTACGATGGTGGCTCTACATGGGCAGTTGTTTCTACACTTGCTGCCAATACATCATTATGGTGGGAGCCCCGCTACATTGACCTGAGTGCTGCCGCTGGCCACTCAAGCGTTATGCTCGGTTTCCGTTACAAAGACAATACCGGTTGGTTATATGGTTTCGCAGTTGACAACATATCTGTATTTGTACCGCCAGCAGCCGACCTCGGCCTTACTTCTATAGCTCCTATGTCAGGCACACCACAGTCTTATGGCGTTGGTGGCAGCAATATCACTATGTCAGGTTCAGTATTTAACTACGGTGCAACCCCGGTTACTTCCTACAATGTAAACTATGTGTTTAACGGCGGTTCTGTAGTTACCAGCACTATTACAGGCAGCGTTGCGCCATTCTCAGCAGGTACATTTACAGCTACGCCTGTTACTTTGCCTACAGCAAATGGCTCTTATCCTATCCGTATGTGGGTTTCATTAAGCGGCGACGCTAATGCAACTAACGATACAAGCGCAAGGGATACACTGACAACGGTTTCATTCATGCCTACCAAGAAATTGGTAATGGAAGAAGGTACAGGCACATGGTGCGGCTGGTGCGTTCGCGGTATTGTATATATGGATTCTTTGAGGACTCTTTATGGCAGCAATGTAAGCCTTGTTGCAGTGCATAACGGCGACCCAATGACTGTTACAGCTTACGATGCATGGATGGGCACTAAAATTACAGGTTACCCTTCAGTTGTTGTTGACCGTACTTTTGTTGGCGACCCAAGCGACCTGTTAACTATTTATAATGCACACCACTCTGATTTCGGTTTTGCCGATATCACTGCTACTGCTACGCTTACTTCTACATCAGTTTCTGTTGCTGCAAGCGTAAAGCCAGCACTTAACATGACAGGCGACTACCGCCTTGCATTAGTTTTGACTGAAGATGGCGTACACGGTACTGGTACTACATGGGACCAGCATAACTACTACAGCGGCTCTACTACTAATTTCTTAAGCGGTGGTGGTGTAAACTACAACACTCAGCCTGGCACTATCCTTGCTGCTAATATCCGTTATGAGCACGTTGCACGTTCTATTACTCCGGGTGTATCTGGTAGCTCTGCTTCTGCATTGCCTGCTAGCATGACAGCTGGTACTACTTACCCAGTTACTTTAACTGGTAGCGTTGCTGCTGGTTGGAACCTGAACTATATGCATGGCATCGTTCTGCTGATAGACAACGCAACCGGCAAAGTATTGAACAGCCAAAACATGAAGTTCTCTCTTGGTGTAGAAAACGTTGCTTCAACACTTGAAGGCGTTAACATTTTCCCTAACCCGGCTACATCTTCAGCTTTTGTACAGTTCAACTTATTGAATGCTTCAAAAGTAGGCATCGAAGTATCTGACGTTATGGGCCGTGTTTTAAGCACAATGCCAACAACTGAATACACCGCAGGCAACCAGCAGGTTGAAATCGCTACTGGCAACCTTGCCGCTGGCCTTTACAACGTAAAAGTGGTTACCGAAACTGGCACAGCAACAGTGCGCCTTACAGTTATTAAATAAATAGAAATTAATTTTATGCTTAAAAGGCTGCTCCTGAACGGGGCAGCCTTTTTTGTTTTTGTGCCTGAAATGGCAGCCAGCCATGGTTGTTTATAGTAATAAATTATTTTTCAGAAACGTATGTTTGTATTTGGGTTTTCATTACATTTGTTTCCTCAAACCAAAGACTTAAACCTTTCTAAAACAAAAAAAATGAAAAAACTATTACTATGTTTTGCTGTTGCAGCCATGGGTGTTAGCGTAAATAGCTATGCTCAGATGTCGCAGGATTTTGAAGCTTCTGGTACTGCATTGCCTACGGGCTGGGCTGATGCCCACGTAGGCATGGGTAACGGCTGGCAGGTACACACCGGTGGCGATTTAACAATCTTAGCATCAGCCGGTGCCGTAATTCCTTCGCATACCAATTTTGCGTACGTTAATGACCAGGCAGCGCATAACAACTACCCTGCTAAGTTGTCATCAGGTACTTTTACCCTTACATCAGGCATGTTCCTGGTTTATGACTATTGGTTCCCACAATACCGCCTTACTGCTACCGGCAGGAGGGAAACTGGTTGGGTTGAATTGTCAACTGATGGCGGTTCTACATATTCAACTGTTGATTCAGTTGTAGCTTTTTCTGGTGGCTGGAAAACAAAAGGCGTTGCCATTACTGCTACAGCTTCTACCAATTGCAAACTGCGTTTCTGCTATAGCGATAACAGGATTAATGCAACTGACACTGCTGGTATCATTGGTATCGGTATTGACAATATTAAAGTGGTTGTGCCACCAGCTAGCGAAATTGCGCTTACTGCTGTTACGCCTATCGCCGGCAATCCGGCTAACGACTTCCAGCTTGTTGGCGGTACGGTAACTTTTGGTGGTACAGTTTTAAACAACGGCGGCACTACAATTACTGGTTTCACAGCTGGTTACAAGGTAGGTAGCGGTTCTTTTGTAAGCGGTGCTGTTACTGGCTTATCTATAGCTCCATTTACTTCTGGTACATTCAGTTGCACTACCCCTTATTCTGTGACTACATTAGGTTCACAGGCAACAACAATATTTGTAAGGGCAACAGGCGATGCGGTATTTACTAATGATACCCTTTCTACTGCTGTAAGCGGCGTATCTTCTTTCCCAACCAAAAGGCCTTTCTTCGAAGAGCCAACAGGTACATGGTGCGGCTGGTGTGTTCGCGGTATCGTTTACATGGATTCTATTTGGAGGGCTAAGAAAGGTTTCGTTTCTGTAGTTTCAGTACACAACAGTGACCCTATGCAGTCAGAAAATGCACAGACAGCAAGCTATGACAACTTGATGGGCACAATCATCAGTGGTTACCCAGGATTGGTTGCTGACCGTTTATTCGATGCTGGTGGCCCTCAAAATGCATTTACATATTTCAATGCATTGTCTACTTGGTATGGTTTCGCTGATGTAACGCTTACTACAACTGCTATTGGTGGCGTAGTAAATGCGACAGCTAAAGTTACTCCTACAACAAATTTGAGCGGAGATTACCGTCTTGAATTAATACTTACTGAAGACAGGGTACACGGCACTGCAACTGGCTACGACCAGCACAATTATTACAATGGCGGTAGTGCAGGAGCAATGCAAAATACTGAATACAATTTCGTGACTTTGCCAGGTACTATCCCAGCAGCGCAGATGTATTATGATTTTGTTGCCCGTTACACAGTGCCTGACTTAGCTAGCTCACCTAATGGCGTTGCCGGTAGCTTACCTGCTACTATGACATCTGGCACTTCTTACACATACTCATTCACTCCTGTTACCCTTGCATCTACATGGGCTAGCAATAAAATGCGTGCAGTTGTTCTTTTAATTGATAATAACACAGCGAGCACAACTTATGGCATGGTTTTAAATAGCTTTGAATCAAAGTGGGCTGTAGGTGTAGAAAACGTAGCAGCTGGTATCAAAGGCGGCCGTATCTTCCCTAACCCAGCTACAGAAGAAGCTAACGTGGTATTTGACCTGGAAAATGATGCAAATGTTGCTATCACCGTTTATGACGCTGTAGGCCGTATGATGTACACTTCTACTCAGGCAATGAGCAATGGCGAGCAGCATGTAACACTTCCTGTAGCTAATTTCGCTACTGGCGTTTACAATGTTGTTATCTCTACTGGCAACGGTTCAGTTTCTGAGCGTTTCTCAGTTGTAAGGTAGTTGACAAAATAGTACTTATTATAACCAGCAGGCTGCCCGCAAGGCAGCCTGCTTTTTTATGCCAGGCACAGCAAAATAGCAGTGGCTTGGTGCTTCTCTGCCACCCGCTTTGCGCTGTATCAAATGAGCCCTAAAAGGCAGAATTGCAATGAGGTTATTGGGTTACATTATACCATTGGCTGGTCAAAAATCGGCATAGTCCGGAGGGCTTATGCCGATTGAACATAAAAAGCGGTATCAGTATAAATTTGAACACAAAAGTAAACGCAGCATAGCTATTCCCTTGGAAGGCTACCGTGTACCCATATCTTTTTGATGGTATTATTATCACGCAATGCTCCGTAGGCGCTATCGCTTTGTAGATATAAAATACGCATTATAGCTGTTCCTCCGGAGGAGGTACCCAATTTTGCATGGTATTGGGTAGCTCCTAAGGAGCACAGAACTTTAAAAAATGGCTTGGCTACAAAGCGGAAACCCCTGCGGGGCAGTACAAATTATAACAAAATAACTTGTGGGTACACGGTAGCTTGGAAGGATGCCTGCAAAGGCACGAGCGAAGCTCTGACGGTATGTTCACATGCCGAAGTTTGGTGTAAAATTGGGCTTAAATATGAATAGCCGCGGGCGAAACCCACGGTATATGTATATTTGGCTTAATGCCATTTTGCCAGGCCTTGCTTGTGCAGAACACGATAGCGGAGGGTGCAGTCCAAAGGCACAGTAGAAGCTGTCAACAAAAGGGGTTTCGAGCCAATTTTACCTGATATTTACCACCTGCTTTAAGAACAAAAAGGCGCTATAACGCCATTTTCATAAAAATATTGTCCTTACGGGGCCTTTCAGGCATGAAATTTGTTAAAGAATATTTATACTCATTGGTTTTGACTAGTTTTTTTTGGAAAGGACAATGAAATTTAATAATTTGCAACAATAAATTTAAGAGGATGAAAAAGTTTTTATTTTTCCTGTGTACTGCGTTTACTTTATTAGGCTTTACTTCACTGAAAGCACAAACTTATACTATTGAAAAAGATACTGTGCGCCTTACTTTCTCAGGTACTGATTTAATGTACATGAGGGATAGCATCGTTCCTTTAACGGGCAGTTCTATCATTGACTGGAAGATTGTTTCGACAAACTTCCCAGCCGATTGGCAAGCGCAGACAATAGGCATTTGCGACAATAACAGTTGCTACCCATGGAGCCTTTTATGGCCTTCTGGTGCTACCAAAACAAGCCATCTTTATTCAAGTACTTCAGGTGTTCGTGATTTCCATTTGCAGCTTAACATTAAAGATGCATCTACATCAGGTACATACTACATTGTTGTAAAGCTGACTAACACAACAACACTTGCCGATACCACTCAGGTATATGCTGTTACGTTTATGCCAACAGCAGTACCATCTGTATCTAAGGCAATAGACGAAATATCGCTGTACCCTAACCCAACCAACAACGATATCAATGTAGTTTATAACGCTAATGCCGATGTTAAGACAATAGCAGTGTACAACATCATAGGTAAAGTAATGGCTGTATACAAAGTAAGCGGCAACAGCGCTAACCTTAGCCTTGATAACGTGCCAGCAGGCATCTACTTTGTAAGGCTGGTTAACTCACAGGGCGAAGTAGTAGTAACCAGGAAATTCACAAAGCAATAAGCAAACAATATTATACTATAAACAATTAAGGCTACCTAACTGGTAGCCTTAATTGTTTTATAAGCTTATGCCAGTTGGTTGTTATTCCACTGCCGCCGGTCCACTGGTACCGGTTTGGGGTGTAGGCCCCCTGTGCGCAGCAACCGGTGCCTACCCAAACACTACAGTTTGTAACCGTAATCAAACACATCAGTCTTACAACGAAAATGAATATCACTGGCGCCGGTTTGGGGCGTAGGCTTGTGCGCAGCAACCGGTGCCTACCCAAACGCTACGGTTTGTAACCGTAATCAAACACACCAGCCTTTTCAGCGGAAATGAATTCCACTGGCGCCGGTTTGGGGCGTAGGCTTGTGCGCAGTAACCGGTGCCCACCTAAACGCTACGGTTTGTAACCGTAATCAAACACATCGCCCTTATAGCGGAAATGAATAGCTATTGCCCTATAAACTATTAAGGCCACCCCTCGGGTAGCCTTAATAGTGTTACAATGTTATGCCCGCGGGCTCTTATTCCCCTGCTATCTCCGCAAGTGCAGGCTGCACAAACGCTGCCAGTTCCTTTACATAAGCCGGCGACAGGTCAAAACGGATACCAGCAGTAGCATATAGTTCCTTCAGGGTCTTGGTATAGCCCTGGCTGAGTGCAGCCATATAGTTCGTAAGCGCCTGCTCTTTATCCTGTCTGTATTGGCGCCACATAGCCAAGGCGCCAAGTTGCGCTATGCAATATTCAATATAATAGAAAGGCACTTCAAACAGGTGAAGCTGTTTTTGCCAGAAGCTGGTTCGGTTTTCCTCAAAACCGCTCCAGTCCACTATCCCGGTGGAAAATTCGTTAAGTATGTTTATCCATTCCTGCTCCCTTTCCGCAACACTATGCCCCGCATGCGTATAAATCCAGTGCTGGAATTTATCAATAGTAGCTATCCATGGCAATACGCTTATTACGCGCTCCAGTTCCTCCAGCTTGGCACGTTTCAGTTCTGTGGCATCAGCAAAAAACACATCCCAATGCTCCATCGAAAACAGCTCCATACTCATGCTCGCCAGCTCCGCAATTTCCATCGGGTATTCCTTAAATGCCGAAAGCGGCAGGTGGTGCGACAGGAACGAATGTACGGCATGGCCGCCTTCGTGCATCATCGTAATAACATCGCCCATTGTTCCGGCGGCATTCATAAATATGAAAGGCACGCCCGTTTCCGCCAGTGGGCAGTTATAGCCACCCGGGGCTTTGCCCTTGCGGCTTTCCAGGTCCAGGCGTTGCATATCCCCCATAGTTTCAAGGCATCCGCTAAAATAGGGGTTCAGGCGGCTGAAGGCCTCAATGGCCTTATCGCGCAGCTCCTTGCCATCAACGAAAGGTTGCAGTGGCTGAGTGCCTTTAGGCTCAGCATCAGTATCCCATGGGCGCATAATATCAAGCCCAAGCCTCTTTTTGCGGGCATTGGTGAGCATAGCCTGTAGTGGTAAAATGTGTTCTTTTACTGCCTCATGAAACGCAAAGCAATCATCAATAGTATAATCGAACCGTCCCAGCTCGCGGAACTTATAATCCCTGTAGTTATCAAAGCCCGCGTTTTTAGCAATCTGCTGGCGCAAAACAAGCAGCTCATCAAAAAGCGTATTCAGTTTATCCTTATCTACCAGCCTGCGTTCAGCCATCTTCCTGTAGGCAGCCTCGCGTATGTCGCGCTCAGGGTTTTGCAGGAACTTTGCAGCCTGCTGCATGGTATATTCCTTTCCATCCACCTCTATGCCCATAGCGCCAGATATTACGCCAAATTGCTGCGCCTTCAGGCTCATCTCAGCCTGCAGTTGCACGTTTTCGTCCCTGTACAGTTGTATAGCGTTAGCTACATTGCGCAGGTACGGGAAATATAATTTTTCGTCCAGCTCCTTAGTAAACGGGCAAGACTGCAGTTTTTTATTCAACTCAAAGCTATATGGCTTCATCTTCGGCTCTATCTCCATGCAGAAGAAGGTAAACGCATCCTCATACTCCTTGTTTACAGTGTCACAGGTCATTTTTATCTGCCTCCAGCACGCATCTTCGCTCACCACAGCTTCCAGTTCACTTACATCGCGCAGCCAGTGTTCCAGAGCCAGCTTGCTATCCAGCGGCCTGTCTACGAGGTTGGTAAACCAGGGCTCTAAAGCAGCCCAATCCGTTACCACAAAACCAGCGGGTAAAAATTCCCTTTTTAACTTTTCTATCGGCGTGAAACCACTCTGCATTCCGTTTGTTTTTATTGGGTGCAAATTACAATATGGCTAAGTAAAAACAGTGATTAACCTTATGGCTGCTAAAAATAAAATGGGCATGTATTTATAATTTGACTATTTAGCGCTTTGGCTGTTGTACCGCTTTTAAGCTAAGTACAGTTGCGCAATATTATTTTATTTATAGTGGTAAATTCGGTAATGTTAAACGCGTTTTTTAATTACAAATATCTGCCTTGTGGCTATAAACTATTGATAATCAATAGTAAAATGGCTCAACTGTTAATAACGAAATTGCATATTGAAAATTAAAATAGTTAAATAGGGTGCTTACATTTTTTTTACCCGATTGCAATTATTACTTTTGCGGTAGTTGTGAATTTAATGGGTTAGTAAGTAGAGCTGCTGGATTCCTCCGGCGGCTCTCATTTTTTAAAGAGAGATTGCAAATTGTAACCTTTATATATCAGTAAGCAAATGTGCCACGCATCAAAATGCGTGGCACATTTTTTTGTGCGCTGCAGCAATAAATTATGCACATTTCCCCGCCTGCTTATGATCAATATTATTGCACAATGTGGACATCAGCTTAGCCACTTTGTGTGACATTTTTTAAACGCTTACATTCGTAGAATGGCGAAAGTAAAATCTGCTTTTTTTTGTCAGCAGTGCGGGCATGAAACTCCCAAGTGGACAGGCAAGTGCCCATCGTGCGGCGCATGGAATTCTTTTGTAGAAGAAGTAGTGCAGCGCGATGATAAAAGCAAACAGGCAGTTACCTGGGAAGATGATAACAAAGAAGCACGCAAGGCCCACAAGCTGGATGAAGTCGTGCATGTAAACGAAGTGCGCATGATAGCGCCTGATGCCGAGCTCAACCGTGTGCTGGGCGGCGGGCTGGTACCAGGCTCAGTGATACTTGTAGCAGGTGAGCCGGGCATAGGCAAGTCAACATTATTTCTACAGGTAGCGTTATTGTGGAACAACATTACCACTCTCTATGTATCGGGCGAAGAAAGCGCACAGCAGATAAAGCTGCGCGCCGAAAGGCTGGGGCTGAAGAACCCCAACCTATACCTGCTCACAGCAACAGATACCAATACGCTTTTTCAGGAAGTGAAGAAAGTAAGGCCGCAGATGCTCATCATAGATTCCATACAAACACTGGAATCGCCTTATGTAGAATCAGCGGCAGGTAGTGTATCGCAGGTGCGCGAATGTGCTGCAGAATTGCAGAAGTTCGCCAAAGCCAGCAACATACCCGTTTTCATTATTGGCCACATCACCAAAGAAGGCTCCATTGCTGGCCCCAAAGTGCTGGAGCATATTGTAGATACCGTGCTGCAGTTTGAAGGTGACAGGCATTATGCCTACCGCATACTGCGCACGCTTAAAAACCGTTTCGGCTCCACATCAGAGCTTGGTATTTATGAAATGGTGGCTCAGGGTATGCGCCCCGTAACCAACCCATCGGAGATATTGCTTTCGCAGCATGATGAGCCGCTGAGTGGTATAGCCATTGCAGCAACAATGGAAGGCATGCGCCCCATGATGATAGAAGTGCAGGCACTGGTAACACAGGC